>JACQEC010000114.1 GCA_016200765.1 Chloroflexota bacterium
CGCGGCCTCGTCCACCAGCGCAATCATCGTGCCGCCCCGCCCCGCGCCGGAGAGTTTCGCCCCGGCCGCCCCGGCTTGCTTGGCGGCGGCGATGAGCCGCTCCAGCTCGGGCGACGAGACGCCGAGCGCGCGCAACTGTTCCTGATTGGCGTCCAGCAGTGCGCCGAGGGCTTCAATCTGCCCGTACTCGATCAGCCGCCGCGCCTGCGTCACAATGGCCGCGATCTCGTCGAATATCTTTTCCATGCGCGCGGGCTCGCGCTGCCACGCCGCGCGCACCTCACCGACGGCGATCTTGGTCTCGCTGGGCACGCCTGTGTCGGCCACAACAAGGCGGAAGGGGCGAGCCACTTTGAGGCGCTGGGGCGTCTGGCCTTTGACGAAATAGACCGGCTCCTCGTAAGCGATAATCGTATTGTCCACCCCGCTCGGCGTCCCGTGATAGAGTTTCTCCGCCTCAAAGACCAGCGCCGAAACTTGCGCGGCGCTCAGCCGCGCGCCGTAGAAATCAGCCAGCGCGCGCACAATCGCCGTCGAGAGCGCGGTGCCACTGCCCAGCCCGCGCGCGATGGGGATGGTCGAGCGCACGCTGAGGAAGAGGTTAGGCGCGGCATCTTCATCCAGCGCGCGCAAAGTCGCGCGCACGATGTGGCCGACAGGGTGATCGGGCGCGAGTTCTTCGAGCGTCCACGCCTGATCCAAATCTTCGGCGACGATGGTGACGCCGCCACTGCCCTCGCGCGCCTGCGCCTCCGCGCCGACCTGCGTAACTGGCACGCCGATGGCCGGGCGGCCATAGACGACGGCATGTTCGCCGCACAGGATCGCCTTCGCGCACGCACGCCCATAGTAGACCTGCATAGCGCCAGTATAGCACAGACGGGTGACGAGTGACGGGTGTCGGGTGACGAGAAAACAACCCGACACACGTCACCCGTCACACGTCACGTATCAGCGCGCGCGCCTCTGTCTGGTTCAGAAACGACGCGCGCAGGTCGGGGCGGGCGATGTGGTCGGCGATAAACTGCACGATCTCCCGCGCGCGGGCGCGCAGGGCATTCGCTTCGTCGGCTTTGCCCCGCCGCTCTGCAATCTGGCCGAGCAAAAACAGAACCGGCCAGAGCGGGCGGAGCGCGCCCATCGCTTCGGCCAGCCGGCGCGCCTCGCCCAGAACCGCCTCGGCCTGATCGAACTCGCCCTGCGCGAGCAGGGCGCGGCCTTTGACGGCGAGACCGTAGGGAGCGCTCCAGCGGAGACCCTGTTGCCGCAGGCTCACAAGGAACTCATCGGCCGCCGCAACCGCGCCGGCCGGGTTGCCGTGCGCCAGCGCCAGATCGGCGGCGAGCGGCAGTGCCATCCGCGCTGGCACTGACCCGGGCTTGAAGTGGATGCGGCTCGCCGTCTGGTCGGCCGCCGATAGGTCGCCGGAGATCAGGTGCAGTTTAGCCAGCGCCATCAGCAGGGGCGGCTGGAACGCGGGCGCGCGCGTCTCGATTTTGCTCAAACCGGCTTGAGCGACCGCCATCCCCTCTGCCACCGCGCCCAACTCGCCGTATAAGAGGGCCATCTGTGTGCTGGAGGTCATGGAGGCGCCAACGAAACCGGATTGATCGCCTAACTGCAGGCAGGACTGCATGGCCGCCAGCGCGCGGTCTGGATCGCCCTGCTCGGCAAGGGCACTGCCAAGCCATATCTGGCTGAACGACTGCCCCCACAGGTTATGCGTGGACTGACTGATTTGCAGGGCCTCTGGTGTGCCAACGGTCATTTCGGCAAAATCGCCGTTCGAGAACAAGACCGTGTACGATGTGGATAGGGCGTTCGCCAGCATCGGCAGATTGCCCAACTCGCGCCACAGGCCAATCGCCTCCCGGATCAGCGCTTTGGCGTGGTCGAGATTGCCGCTAAACATGTGCGCGCGCGTCAGGTCGGTGAGCGCCAGCGCCTGCTGTTCGCGGAGACCCAACTCGCGCGCGATGGCGACCGCGCGCTCGCCCTGCTCAACCGCCTCCGGCACGCGGTCGGAAAGGCCGTTGAGCAGAGACAGGCTCCAGAGAATCTTGGCCTCTGCCGCGCGGTCGTCCAGCTCGCGCGCCAAGGCGAGCGCCTGCTCGGCGAGCGCGCGCCCGCGAGGCGGATCGTGGGTGGGCGTGAACGTGGCGTAGATGGGAACGCGGCCAATCAGCGCGGCCAATTCCAGCGCGCGCCCCGAGCCTGTCGAAGGGCCGCGCTCGCGCGCTTTCGCGGCGTGCAGTTTCGAGGCCAGCGCCTCCATCTCTGCATAGTTAGCCAGCGCCTCATCATACTTGGCATTGAGTTCCAGCGCCCGCCCGCGCCGGGTATAGAGATGAACCCATTGCGCGCTGTCGGCGTCGTTGGCGCGACCACGCCGGGCGCATTCGAGCGCGTGGCTGTAGTGTGTTATCGCTTCGGTATTCGCATACAGGCGAAAGGCGACATCGCCGGCCAGCGTGTAATAGGCCAGCGCCTTGTCGTCGGCGCGCGCTTCGGCAAAGTGGTAGGCCAGCACGGCGGCCAACTCCTGCCGGCGATGAGGAAAGAGCGACTCAATCGCTTCGCCGGCGCGCCGGTGAAATTCGCGCCGCCGCGCCAACAGCACGGTGTTATACACGGCCTCTTGCGCGAGCGCCTGCCGGAAACTATATTCCAGTTCGGGCAGGCGGGAGGCCTCGCGGATCAGGTCGGCGCGCAGGAGGGTGGCGATGGGCTTATCCAGCGCTTTCGCGGCATGAAGTTCCGAATCGGCGGCGCCGCCGGCAATGGCGGCGAGCACGCGATAGGCGAAGGAGCGGCCAATCACCGCCGCCATCTGCAGGGTGTGCCGCGCCTCCTCTTCCAGCCGGTCAATGCGCGAGACCAGCAGGGATTGGAGCGTGTCTGGGATCGAGAGGTGAGCCTCACCCCATGACTCCCCCTCTCCCGACGATGCAGTTCGTTGGGAGAGGGGGCCGGGGGGTGAGGCATCGAGCAGGGTGCGCACGACCTCTTCGATAAAGAGCGGGTTGCCTTCCGCTTTTTCCAAGATGATCTCGCGCAGGCGCAAGGGCGTATCCGGGCTATTGAGCAGGTGATCCAGCATGTGCGCGCTGTCGGCGGCGGGCAGGGGGTTGAGCATGATCTCGCGGTAGCGGTGAGGGTAATCGCGCTCCGCCGTTACCTTGATCTGCCACGCAGGGGACTGACGGTCTGGGCGAAAGGCGCACAGCAACAGCATGGGCATCCGGTCGGTCAGCGTCAACAGATGCAACAGCAAGGCCATCGAAGCCGGGTCAGCCCATTGCAAGTCGTCGAAGGCCAACACAATCGGGCTTTCGGCAGACCAGTAGCGCGCCAGGTTGCCGATCAGTTCAACCAACTGCCACTTGAACGCCTCGCCCTCCAGCGCGCGTCCTGAACCGGTCGAAGGAGCCGAGCCATCGCCTTGCAGAGCGAACAGGCCGGCCAGCACGTGCCGCCCGTGAGCGTGCTGGTCGGCGGGGAGCGGGTCTAGTAGGAGGCTAAACTTTTGGCGAATGACATCAGGGGGATCGTTCTCGGCGATCTCGCAAGCGCGGCGGATGAGGCGTTGAAAGAGGCCGTAGGGCTGGGCCGTCTCATACGACAGGCTGTTCGCGTCATACCAGCGGCGGCGGTCGCCGGGCCGCTCGATCCATTGGGCGCGCAGATCGGCCAGCAGGCGGCTCTTGCCCAGCCCGGCCTCGCCCAGCAGTCAGTTTCGGCGCGACGACACGGTAGGCGCGCACCGGCTCCGGCTTGCCCTTAACCTCGATGCCGCCGAGTTCAACGCACTCGAAGAGCGGCGCGACCAGCCGGTAGGTGTCGGCGGAAATCTGCACCGTGCCCGGTTGGGCGGTCTGCTCCATGCGCGCGGCGAGGTTGATGGCATCACCCATGGCCGTATATTCCAGCCGCAGGTCGGAGCCCACCGCGCCCACGACGACCAGGCCGGTGTTGATGCCCACGCGCACATCAAAATCCAGATGCCAGCGGCGCTTGACCTCCTGGCAATAGGGCCGGATGCTCTGGATGATTTCGAGCGCGGCCCGCACCGCGCGTTGCGGGTCATCCTCGTGCGCGATGGGCGCGCCGAAGAAGGCGAGGATCGCGTCGCCCATCAGGCGCGCCAGCGTGCCCTCGTAGTGATAGACCGGCGCGATCAGGTGTTTGAACGCGCCATTCATAATTTCGGCCCATTCTTCCGGATCGAGCTGACCGGCGGCGGCGGTGGAGCCTTTGACATCGCAGAAGAGCATCGTCACCACGCGGCGCTCGCCCGCCATGCCGCCACTGGCACGGGCCGATTCGAGTTTGGCGATCAGTTCCGGCGGAATGAATTGGCGCAGTGGCGATTGCGCCGGCGGGGGCGCGTCTTGAGCCTGCCGAACGGGCGCGTCCGGAGCCTGTCGAAGGGGGCCGCCGAAACGGTGCCCGCAGTTAAAGCAGAACTTGGCCGCCGACGGCAATTCGGTGCGGCACTCCGGGCAGATGAGCGCCAGCGCCAAGCCGCAGTTCATGCAGAACTTGGCTGTGTCTGGATTGGGCGTCTGACAGTGCGTGCAGTTCATCGGACGGCTTTCGGATGGATGATTCGGTTGATGGGGCGGTGATGGAGAGAGCGCGGCAGGCGCGCGCCCGCCTCAGCCGCATCGTAACAGATTCAGCAATGGAAGTCAATCGGTTTTCGGCGCGGCCATCGTCTTGAGCCTGTCGAAGGGCCGCGCGGGTTGTGAAAACATCCTCACCAGTGATACAATAGGGCAACTGGCAACTGGCTGATGGCTGATGGCCGATGGCGGTTTGCTATCTGCTATCTGCTATCGGCTATTCGCTATCTGCTATTTGCTATCGGCTGTCGGGCGGCGCGAGTTTTATCGGATCGGTTAACCTTTGAGGCGGAGAACCTTCATGCGGCAGCGTTTCTTCTATGGCTGGGTCATTGTGTTTGTGCTGATGGGCATGTTCGCCATGTCCTCCGGCGCGCGCTATACCTTCGGTGTCACGTTAAAATCGCTCACAGAACAGTTCGGCTGGGGACGCGGCGCGTTGAGCGCGGTCGTCTCCTTGAGCCTCCTGCTGGTCAGCGCGTTTCAGATCGTCGGCGGGTGGCTGGCGGATCGTTTCCGGCCGCGGCTGGTGCTGACCGTGGGCTTTGCCGTCTCGACGCTGGTGCTCCTGGGCATGTCGTTCGTCACTGAGCTCTGGCAGGTCTATCTGCTCTACGGTTTTCTGGGGGCCATCGGCTTCGCGCTTGCGTCGCCCGTCGCCTCCACGGCGATGGTCAACCAGTGGTTTCGCGCGCGCAGTCGCGGCACGGCGCTTTCGCTCGCGACATCCGGTGTGGCGGTGGGTCAACTCTTGGTGACGCCCATCGCGGCGGCGCTATTGGTGAGCGACGGTTGGCAGTCGTCGTACCGCGCGATTGCGCTTTTTATGGGACTGATCGCCTTTCCGTTGGTGGTTGTCCTGTTGCGCAACGCGCCGCTCGAACAAGCCGCAGGGGGCGACGCCTCGCGAGCGAGCAAAACCGCCGACAGTGAGAAGACTCCGTTGAGCAAGGCGATCCGCACCGCGACGTTCTGGGAACTGCTGATCGGCGTCTTCTCGTGCGGCTTCACCATGAGCTTCGCTTCGGTGCATTTTGTCGCCTTTGCTTCCGACATGGGCATGGGCGAGATGGTGGCGGGCGAGGTGTTGGGGTTATCGGGCGCGTTCAGCATCATCGGCGCGATCATCATGGGCAAATGGTCGGATCGCATTGGCCGCCGCATCCCGCTGGGCGTCACCTACACCTTGCGCGCCCTATCATTTATCATTTTGCTCTTCGCCAACAACGAGGCGACCTTGTTCTTCTTCGCCGTCATCCTCGGCCTGTCGTGGACGTCCACGACGCCGCTCTCCGCGGCGGTCACGGCGGAGACATGGGGCACACGCTCGTCGGGTTTTCTGTTTGGCGTGGTCTTCACGTTTATGACGGTGGGCTCGTCGGTGGGGTCGTACCTCGCCGGTCTGAACTACGACCTGGTGCACAACTACACGGCGATTATTATCGTCAATAGCGCGATTGCGGGGCTGGGCGCGCTGGCCTCGTTTGCCATCCGCGAGCGGCGCACCGCCGACGCCGCGCCTGCGCTGGAAGCTCAGCCGCTGGCGGCGGCCGCGGGCCGGTAAAAAGGCCGATGGCTGATAGCTGATGGCTGATGGCGAATAGTAGTTGGCCATCTGCTATCTGCCATCTGCTATCTGCTATCTGCCATCTGCCATCGGCTATGGAGAGAGCGTGGCGATGATCGAGTGCTGGAATTGCCACCAGCAAACAGACGATACCTTGCCTGATTGTCAGCACTGCGGTGAGCCGGTCAGGCGTCAGGGCTTGATGTCGTTCCTGAAGTCCTCGCGCGCGATGACGCCGCCGGCCCCGCCGCCTTCACCCGCGAGCGCGGCCGCCCCGCCGGAAGGGAAGGCTCCGCCGCGTGAGCATCGTGACCACCACGCCCCCAAGCCTGGCCACCAAGCCCCCGCCGTTGAGCCGTCCAAGGAGCCCGCCCTGAGCCTGTCGAAGGGAACCGGCCCGCTGGGCGCGCCCAAACCGCGCACCGGGCCGCTGGCGGCTATGGTGACCCCCGATAGCGTGGTGGTGTACCGCGAGGCTGAACGGTTCTTTGCGGTGCAGGTCAGCGGCGCGCGCTCGATGCTGGCGCAGTTGTTTGGCTCCCAATTGAGCCTGGAGTCGCTGTGCAGCGCGATGCTGTTCACGGCCTATGCGGCGCTGGTCGAGGATAGTTTTGTGCGTCTGAAGGTTGCCGCCGTCACGCCGACGGCTCCGCTCATCTTCCCGATCCCGGCTCACTGGGTCAAATTGATTCTGGAGCCGCTTAGCCTCTACCGCGGGGCGCCTTCCTCGCCGGAGGCAATGCTTATGGGGCGCACGCAGGGGCGGCTGACCTCTGAAGTCACCCAGACCCTCATCGCCGATTTGATTGACTGGCCCTATCTGGCGATGCACGGTAACAAGCGCGCCAGCCAGGCCGAGCCGCAAACCTGGGATCGGCATTACGCCGATGCGCTCACCGATACCGTGCGCCGCAATTTTCTCAGTGTGCCTGTGTTGGACGGAGACGGCGATAGAACCGAGGCGCGGCTCAAGCATTTCTGCCAACAGCACGAACAGGTGGCGACCTACTTGAGCCACGAGATTAGCCTGATCATCGGCTGGATTGCCTCTCAGCAAGACCCGCAGGTGCGCCAGCGTTCGGCTCTGCTCGCGCCGCAGGCCAAAAATCCGCTGGACTTTTCTACCGGCGCGCTGACCCATCAAGACTATTGGGATACGCTGGCTTCCTATTCACATCGCCAGATGTGAGGGTTGCGATTTCACCTATCGCCTGCTTTGACGTCGGCATGATTGCAAGTCACGCACTGTGTTGCTTCCTCATAGGCTTGACATCAATCCGGCTCAAGTTCGTCTAACACGATAATCGCCAGTTCGCTCACACGCTTGAGCACGAGATCATTGGTCAGGAAGGCGTCGCAACCCGCTTGCAGAGCGACTGCCACCTGAAAGGCGTCGGTGAGCGACAGGTTGTGTTGGGCGCGCATTTCGGCAGCCTTTTCTGCTGTGATTTCGTCAATTGTTACAAAGATCACATTGTTGCCGTTGACCAGCATCTCGGTGAAGGCTTGTTTAAAGTCGTCCTGATTTTTGCGGTATGGTGCGACCAGACACTCGGCCAGCGTTACCGGCGACGTCACCGCGACCAGTGTGCCGCGATCCACGCTATCAAACACCACATCAACTCGCGACAGATAACGCTCGCTTTCTTCGACGTAATACACGACCGGCGCGCTGTCCAGAAATAGCCGCCTGACCGTCTGCAAGCGTTCACTGATCTTCACGGCTCGCGTCTCCACTGACGCTCGCGCTGCTCATCGGCTTCGCGTCGGGTGCGGGAGATGTACACTTGCGCGTCTTCGCCAAATAAGGATGGCGCAGCGATGCCCCGAATTTCACTCCACTTCCGGCGCGGCGGCGAAGCGGGCGCATGTTGACGCGCCTTTTCCAGCAGAACCTCCGCCAGACGCAACTGCTCATCTGGCGAGAGCGTTTCAATCTCTTTCATGATTTGGTCCAAGACTTCTGCGCTCATAGCCTGTTCCTCTTTATCTTGACTATCTTCTCGTAAACCATCCGCCCACTGACGCTCATTGAGCCAATTCCGCGTGATACGCAAACAGCGCGGGCGTGCCGCCGGTGTGAATAAACAGCACGGTCTCCTCGCGCCCGACCGCGCCGCCGCGGATGTCGTGGATCATGGCGGCGGCGGCCTTCGCCGTATAAACCGGGTCGAGCAGGATGCCTTCGGTCTCCGCGAACAGGCGAATCGCCTCATGCGATTCGGGGGTCGAGATGCCGTAGGCCGGGCCGGTGAACCGGTCATTGACCTCTATCTCGTGCGGGGCAAAGCGCACCGGCAAGCCCAGCACCGCCGCGCCCTCGTTGGCCGTGCGCGCGACGTTGGCCTTAACGCCGTCGGCCTTGCGCCCGGGGCTGACGCCAATCAGCCGGTAAGAGGCGTGGTAGAGGCGCGCGCCCAGCACCAGCCCACCCTGCGTGCCGCCAGAGCCGGACGAGAAATAGACGCGGCTGACCGATAGGCCGCGCTCGAATAGCTGTTGCGCCAGCTCCAGGACTAAACCGGCATAACCCAGCGTGCCGATCCCGTTGGAGCCGCCGACCGGAATCACGTAGGGCCGGTGGCCCTTGCGCCGTTCTTCCTCCGCCAGTTCTTCCATCACGGCGTCGGTGTCATCGTTCTCCGTATAGACTACTTCCGCTTTGAGGAGTTGATCCAACAGCAGGTTGCCTTGCGGCTCGTTGTGCTGGCCGGCGGTGAAGACCAGCACACAGCGCAATCCCAGTTTGCGCGCCGCCGCGGCCGTCTGCCGGCAATGGTTTGACTGCGGCGCGCCGGCGGTGAAGACGACATCGGCGTTCTGCCGGAGCGCGTCGGCCATCAGGAATTCCAGCTTGCGCGTCTTGTTGCCGCCAAAGGCAAGACCGGTCAGGTCGTCACGTTTGATGAGAATCCGCGGGCCGCCCAGCGCGGCCGTCAGGCGCGGTGCTTCGTCAAGCGGCGTGGGCAAATGCGCCAGCCGCACGCGCGGCATCTTTTCAATGGACATAGGGCTCTCCGTGGGTTGAGGGAATGGGTAAACGTTCTGAAAACATCGTCCGCGCGGGGCATGAACCGCGCGGGCGCGGCCGTTGGCACGCATTGTAGCACGATTGGCGCGCACCGTGCCACTTTTTGCGCGGTTCAATTTCGTTGACAGGTTTTTGCCCTTCTGTTATGATTCCCTGCGGGCGGGTTCTTGTCGTTCTGTGCGCGATACGAGGTCAGATATGGAGTGGTTCAATTCGCTGGATCGAGTTCGCAAGACGCTGGTCCTTCTGCTGGCCTCGGTTGCGCTAGGGGCATTGCCATGCCTGACGGTTGCGGCGGTCGTGTATTTGCTGACGCCGCCGGCCTTCACACCTACTCCCACACCGTCCGCCAGAACACCCAGGCCGACTTTGACCCAATCGGTCACACCGCAAAACAGCGCAACGCCCAGTCCCACCACGACGGCCAGCGCAACCGGCACGCCTACCACGGTGATTGCTCCCTCGGCTACCGCTACAGAACCGAGAGCGACATCTACCCCGACGGCGACGCGCCCGGCTCCGACGGGAACGACCACACCATCAAGCACACCGACCGCAACCGACACCGCCACCACAACGGCTACGCCTTCCCTTACGCCAACCTCAACCACTACCGCGACCACGACTGCGACGGCTACGCCTTCCGTCACGCCGACCGCAACCGATACCGCCACCGCAACGGCTACGCCTTCCCTGACGCCTACCACTACCGCGACCACGACCGCCACGCCTTCCGTCACGCCAACCATCGGGGACACCGCAACCGCCACGCTCGCGCCGTCCGCTACGGCGACCTTGCCGCCACCGTCAACCGCAAGCCCCACGGCGACGGCTACTCCGATGGCAACGGCGGCGCCGTCTGCTACGCCAACGCCTGGCGATACGGCGACCGCCACGCCCGCCGCAACCAACACACCAACGCCTGCGCCGACGAGCACCTCAACGCCTGCCAATACGGCCACGCCGATGCCCACACCCACGGCCACCGCGTCGCCCACTGCGACCGCGCTGCCGACGCCAACCTCCTCACCGACGGCGGGGCTCGCAACTTCACGCCGCGAAAGCGCATGAGGCCGCGCGGTGGGTGAGCAGGCACCGTCATCAGGCTTTTCGCTATCGCGGTTCGTGCT
>JACQEC010000115.1 GCA_016200765.1 Chloroflexota bacterium
AAGGCCGAAGGCATCTTGCGCTTCTATCTCGAAGGCCGGCGTCCGGCGCAGGAGCAGGTGTGGCCGGAGGCCCTAGCGCGCCACCCGTCCGAGCCGAACGCCGCCGCATCGCGCACGACATGAGACGGCCGTGAAAAAGCGAACTGCTTGGGCGGCGATTCTCGCCATCGGAATAGCGGGCAGCCTCATCCTCGCCGTTCTCCGCGCGAACCTGCTCGCTCCGGTCTCCGCCGGAGGGCAATTTCCCATACCGGTCGTCGCCATTCATGTTTCTGAACTCACCCAGCATCTGGAAGCCACGCCCGCCAACTACGCCGACCTGAACGACCCCGGCATGTCCGGTTTTCAGTGGTGGCCGGTGGCGTGGCACTACTTCACGATCTACGAGGCGCTGGAAGACGCCCTTCGCTCGGACGGCACACCCTTTGTCGAGGTCAGCGACGCCCAGATTAGCGCGGGGCAACTCATGGGCGGCGATGGTCTGCCGCGCTACCCCATCGTGATCAGCCTCGCAACAGAAGCAGTGGACGACGCGGAGGTTGCGCCTCTGCGGCAATACGTCGCGGCGGGCGGCTTCCTCTTCGTCGGCTCGTCGGCCTTTACGCGCCACCCGGACGGGACCACGCGCGGCGATTTCGCGCTGGCGGCGGAGATCGGCTTGCAGATGGTCGCCCCCCGCCTGCAGAACTGGTACAAGAACGACGTCTTCACCAAAGTTGCCGACCACTTGCTGGTCGCGCATTTCCCGCCGGGCGACCTGCACTGGCGGATGCCGCTCCACTCGGAGCAGATGTCGTTAAGCGTTATGCACGCCGAAGGCAGCCCGCGCTACGGCGAAGCCGCCCAATATACCTGGCAGGTGCGCGCGACCGGCGCCGAGGTGCTCGCCATGGGACGCGCCGGGCCGCTTCTGACCGACCGGCCATCGGGCAACGGACACCTGATTTACTACGGCGCGATGCAACCGCTGATCGGGCATGGCACGTCCGATCCGGGGATGTATGCTTACGTCATCTTCCGGCAAGTCATCGAGTGGGCTTTTGCCTCTGCGCGCGCGCCGCTGGTCAGGCTTAGCCCATGGCGCTACCCGTATGACGCCGCACTGCTCATTCGCCACGACCTGGAAAACTCCGCCCCGCGGATTCAAGGGGTGGAACCGTCCGCCCAGTTTGAACAATCGCTTGGCGCGAAAGCCGACTACTATTTTACCACCGGCACGCTTCGGATTGGCTCGGAAGACCAGCAAATCTCGGATGCGCAGAAAGAGGAAGCGATTGCCGGCCTGCGGCGGGCGGTTTCGCTGTACGGCGCGACGATAGGCTCGCATAACGGCGGTCTACCCAACCCGATCACCAACACACTGGCGGCCAGCGCCTACGATTACTGGCACTGGGGGCCCGATCAGGTGCTGAACCTGAACAAGCCCGGCTATGCCGCTGGTAAGACGTACGCCTACACCTCTATCTTGAACTCTTTTCAAGACATCGAGCAATGGCTGAGCGGATTGGACAACGGCCGCGCCGGTTGCGGCGCGGCGAACAACTGCCCGCGCATATGGGCGGCGCCTTACTACGCGGCCACCCGTGAAGACTCCTATGCCATATTGGAGAAGCTGGGAGCCATTACCGCCGGAGAGCAAAAGGATGGGCCGTTTCCTCACTGGACGCTCTCCACGCAGACGGCGGGCAAACATTATACGTTCCTGACACTGCCCCTGAGCGATTGGGTTGTCGGCGCGGAGGCCGTCTCGGCGTTGGAATATCACAACGCACCCTCCATGCACGCGGCGGTTGATTTCTACGCGCGTCTTGGAATGCTCATCAACATTCACGGGCACAATCTGGCCTCGATCGGGCTGATGCGCGACTACATCACCTATGCGCTCGCCAAACCGCGCATCTGGTCAACCAACGCCGTTGGGGTTTATGACTGGTGGCGAGTACGCTCCAATGTGGCGATTACCCCCAGTTATAGTAAAATGAAGGACACCATTACCGCGCATGTTACGGTGAGCGGCGCATCGGATACCGAGACAGCGATTGAGATCACGATTCCAGATTGGTCTCCTGATAAGATCAGCGCGGTTCACGTCTTCCGCGATGGTGTGGTCGTGACTTCGGATGATTACCGCGCAACCCGTGATGGGGTAAAGGTGAAGGCGGGCGCCGGGTCGGCCAGGCTGGAAGTGCGCTATGCCGAATAGCGCGACAGCAATCGGCTGTCAGGAGCCCTTGACAACGCTTGAGCGAAACCCTATATGTTAAAGCGGTTCTTTACGCCAGCCCGCGCGTGGGGAAGGATGGGCGGTTGTTCAATATGATCAAGTTTCGCACGATGGTCGTGGGCGCCGACCGGCGGGGGCCGCTCGTCACGGCAGGCGACGACCCGCGCGTGACCCGCATCGGGCGCTTTCTGCGACGCACGAAACTTGACGAACTGCCGACGCTCTGGAACGTGTTGACAGGCGAGATGAGTCTGGTCGGGCCGCGCCCGGAGAACCCGCAATCGGCGGCGCTCTACACCGAAGCGCAGAAGCGGGTGCTGACGGTCAGGCCGGGCATCACCAGCCTCGCCACGGTCAAGTATCGCCATGAGGAGCAACTTCTGGCTGGCTCAAGTGATCTCGAAGCGGCGTATTTCCAGATCATGCAGGATAAACTTGCATTAGAACTGGAATACGCGGATAATCAATCCGTATGGCTCGATCTGCAAATCATCTTCAAGACCTTCATGGAGTTATTCCGGTGAACCAACGCGCGGCCTTCATGCCATTTTCCCTGCCCACCATCGGCGAAGAAGAAATCGCCGAGGTGGTAGATAGTTTGCGATCGGGCTGGGTCACGACCGGCCCCAAGACGAAACGATTTGAGTCGGCGTTCCGTGAATATGTTGACACGGCGCACGCGATTGCGGTCAACTCCTGTACGGCCGGCCTGCATATCGCCTTGACCGCGCTGGGCATTGGCCCCGGCGACGAGGTGATTGTCCCGACGCTCACCTTCTGCTCGACGGCCAACGTCGTCGTGCATCTGGGGGCGCGGCCGGTGTTGGTGGACGTGGGCGAGGATTCCAACGTCACCGCCGAAGCCGTGGAGCGCGCCATCACCGCCCGCACCAGAGCCATTGTGCCGGTGCATTACGGGGGGCAGGCGTGCGATCTGGAAGCGATTTACGAGGTGGCGCGCCGCTATCGCCTGCCGGTCGTCGAGGACGCGGCGCACGTCGTTGGCGCGGAATATCACGGCTACAAAATCGGCTCGGATGCGCTCTATCATGCTCTGGCAGGGCAGAACGGGCACGGCGTCAGCGGCGTCACCGTCTTTTCGTTCTACGCAACTAAGAACATGACCACCGGCGAGGGCGGCTTGATCACTACCGCAGACGAGGGGCTGGCCGAGCGGATGCGCGTGCTCTCTCTGCACGGTATGAGCCACGATGCCTGGAAGCGCTACACGAGCGCCGGTTCTTGGTATTACGAGGTGGTCGCGCCCGGTTACAAAGACAACATGACCGACATTCAGGCCGCGCTGGGCATTCACCAACTGCGCCGCCTCGATGGCTTCATTACCCTGCGCCAGCAGTACGCGCGGATGTTTGACGAGGCTTTTGCGGCCATCCCCGAAATCGGCACGCCGCAGACCCATGCAGACCGCAGTCACATCTATTATCTGTATGTGATTCGCCTCCAGTTGGAACGGCTGACGATTGACCGCGCGCAGTTCATCGAGGAGTTGAAGGCGCTCAATATCGGGACGAGCGTGCATTTCATCCCGGTGCACCGGCATCCGTATTACCGCGACACCTTCGCGTACCCGCCGGAGGCGTTCCCGGTCGCCGAGCGCCTCTACGAGCGCATCATCTCGCTGCCGCTGTACCCGACCATGAGCGCGGCGGATGTCGAAGACGTCATTCAGGCGGTGGAGTCTGTCGTCGAACAGCATCGCCGCTAAGGGAGTACCATGCGTTTACCCGGATCACTGCCGAAACGGATCAGTTTCGAGGTTATCGAGCGCGTAGTCGCCGACATCGTCCTGATCAATATGTCTATTGTAACCGCCTTTATCGCGCGGTTTATCGTGTTTTTCTACCTCAATAAACGCGCGATTATTTCGGTGGGACCGTATGCATCCATCCTGGATGAATCGGTGCGCGATTATCAGGGTTCGGCCTGGCTCGTGACGTTGATCTGCCTGGTTGCTTTCGCACTCAGCGGTTTTTACAGCTACGGGCGTGCCTATCGCGGCCGCTACAAGGTGTTGGTGGTTTTTCAGGCCGTTAGCGGGGCCTATTTGCTCTTTGGCTTTCTGACCTTCTTTGTCCCTTTCCTCACCCATTTTCCTCGTAGTGTGTTGATCGCGTCGTGGTTTTTGACGCTCGCCGCGGTCGAGGCCGCGCGCCTGTGGGCGTACTTGTGGAAGCTGACCATGCGCAGTGAGACGAGGGAGGTGGCCGCGCGCTCGAAGTCAATCCATCACATTTTGGCGATCGGCGGCGCCGGTTACATTGGCTCGATTCTCGTGCGGAGACTGCTGGAGCGCGGGTATCAGGTGACCGTACTCGATGCGCTGATCTACGGCGACGACAGCATCAAGGACCTCTATGGTACGCCGCGCTTCGAGTTCATCAAGGGTGACTTGCGCGATATTGAATGCGTGGTCAACGCTATGCAAGGGATAGACGCGGTCGTTCATCTGGGAGCGTTGGTTGGCGATCCGGCCTGCGCCATTGATGAGCGTTTGACACTGGAAATCAATCTGGCGGCGACCCGTATGATCGCCGAGGTGGCGAAAGGCTTGGGGGTGGAGCGCTTTATCTTCGCCTCAACGTGCAGTGTCTATGGCGCAAGCGATGAACTGCTGGATGAAAAGTCGCGACGATCTTCGGGTTGTCGCCGCGCCCGCGCTTCGATCTGGTGGTCAACCTGCTGGCGGCGCGCGCGGCGGCCGGCGAGCCGGTCGTCATTATGGGCGGACAACAGTGGCGCCCGTTTATCCACGTCGCCGACGCCGCCGAGGCCATTACCCGCTGTCTCGAAGCGCCGGTGAGCGCGGTGAGGGGCGAGATTCTGAACGTGGGGTCTGATCGCGAGAACTACCAGATCGCGCAAATTGGAGAGTTCATCCAACAAGTGATTCCGAATGTGACCATCGTAACCAAAGGCGAGGACCCCGACCAGCGCAACTACCGGGTTTCGTTTCAAAAGTTCCGCGAGCGCGTCAACTTCGTCCCCGCCCACACGGTGCGCGACAGCATTACGGAATTGAAAACGGCGGTCGAGCAAGGTCTGATTGGCGATTACCGCGACCCGAAATACAGCAACTATAAGACGCTGGCCGACGAAGGCATGGCCGACCGCATTCGCCGCGAGGATGACTGGTCGGCGCTATACAGCCCGTCACAACCCGAAGCCGGCGCGATGCCCTTTCAGACGGCTCCCGCGCCGTCACCGTCTATGGGCGGCAAGTGAGCCGGCGCTGGGTTGAACCAAAGCGTCATCGCAAAGCCCAGCGCGCATCCGCCGATCACGGCAAGCCCCACGCCCCATATCGCATCATCGCCAACCACCGAGATAGCGAGCAGGCTGACGGCCA
>JACQEC010000129.1 GCA_016200765.1 Chloroflexota bacterium
CAGAGGCTGGCAGACCACCCCCATCCTGATGGGCGAACTGGACGGGCAAGCCACCGACGAGTTTGTGATGTTTAGCGGGCACCAAGATTCGTGGCACGAGGGCGCGATGGACAACGGCAGTGCGAACGCGACCATGCTCGAGGTCGCCCGCCTGCTGGCCAAAGCCCCGCAGCGCCTGCACCGCGGCCTGCGCGTGATCTTCTGGAGCGGGCACAGCCATGGCCGCTACTCCGGCTCGACGTGGTACGTGGATAACCACTGGGAGGAACTGCACGACCGCTGTGTCGCCCACGTCAACGTGGACTCCACCGGCGCGCGCGGAGCGACCACCTATGGCCGGTTTCCGGCGCACCTCGAACTGGGCGGGTTCGGCGCAGGGATTGTTAAAGAGCATACCGGTCAGGACGCACAGCCCTACCGCATGAGCCGCGCCGGAGACATGAGTTTCAACGGCGCGGGCATCCCGTCGCTGTTCATGTCGCTCAGCCAGACGCCGGTCGGCGAGAGCGATACCGACTTTGTCGGCGCGTCCACCGCGCGGCTCTTCGGCGGCAAGATGCCGTGGTGGTGGCATACCGCCGAGGACACCATTGACAAGGTTGATCTGGATGTCCTGCGGCTGGACACGCAAATCTATGTCAGCGCGCTCTGGCGGTTGTGCCACGAGCCGCTCCTGCCAATGGACTTCCGGCCCGTGACGGCCGACACGCAGGCCGCGCTCGACGAACTCCAACAGGCGGCAGGCGCTCATCTCGATTTGACCACAGTTCAGGCACGGTTGGCGCAGTTGTCCGAGCGCGTGGCAGACCTCTCGCGCCGTTGTGCGGCGGCCAACGCGCCTGCCGTGAGCCTGTCGAACGCGCCCGATGAAGTCGCGCGGCTCAACCGGCAGATGAAGGCGCTCTCCCGCGCGCTCATTCCGATCACCTACACCGCCGCCGGGCCTTTTGATCACGACCCGGCGTGGGCGATGCCGTACCTGCCCGGCTTGCAGGACGCGCGGCGGCTGGCGCAGATGGACCCGCAATCCAGCGATTACCTGTTTCTGAAAACCCAATTGGTGCGCAACCGCAACGCCGTGCTGTTTGCGCTCCGGCAGGCGCTGGCCGTCTTTTGAGGTCGCCGCAAGCCGTTCAGTTACAGCCAGGGCTCCCCAAAAATCGTAGTGCGGCGTACGATTGAGCATCCAGCATGGTGAGCCTGTCGAACCATGCGGCGCGCATCACGCGGGATGGCGGGCAATCGCCGCACCCTTCGACAAGCTCAAGGTGCTTTCGCACGACTTGTCAAGAGACTTTTGAGGAGCCCTACGGTTATAGCCTGTCGGTACGCACTCAAGGAGCCATGACAAGATGAGACTTTTAGTTTGGGGCGCGGGCGCCATCGGCGGCACCATTAGCGCATACCTATCCCGCGCAGGCCATGATCTGACATTGGTGGACCGCGCCGCCGAGCATGTGAACGCCATCAACACGGCCGGCCTGCGCATCACTGGGCCGGTTGAGGAGTTCACGGCGCACCCTTCAGCGTTCACACCCGAAACCCTCACCGGTCAGTTCGAGACGATCCTGCTATGTGTCAAGGCGCAGGACACCGAGGGCGCAACCCGCGCATTGTTGCCACACTTGAGTGTGAACGGCTGTGTGGTGTCGGTGCAGAACGGCTTGAACGAGTTGACCATCGCGCGGATTGCCGGGCCAGCGCGCACGGTCGGCTGTTTCATCAACTTCGGCGCCGATTACATGGAGCCGGGCGTCGTCCATTTCGGCGGGCGCGGCGCGGTCGTCTTGGGCGAACTGGACGGCGTCACCACGCCGCGCGTGCAATCCCTGCACGCCCTCTTTCGAGACTTCGAGCCGAACGCGATCATCACCGCGAACATCTGGGGCTACCTCTGGGGCAAGATGGCCTACGGCGCGCTGTTGTTCGCCACTGCGCTCACCAACGAGGCGATTGCCGATGCGCTGGCGGCGCCCGCTTACCGCGACCTGTATATCGCGCTGGCGCGCGAGGTGTTGCGCGTGGCGACCTGCCCCCGAAGCGGTTCGGGGGTGAGCGGCGGCATCCAGCCAGAG
>JACQEC010000069.1 GCA_016200765.1 Chloroflexota bacterium
GTTGATGGAAGCCGTCATAATGATGCGCCCATAGCGGCGCGCCATCATGGCCGGCAACACTTTCTTGCAGAACAAGTACGGCACGGTCAGGTTGAGGTAGAGCGAGAGTTCCCAGAAAGTGTCATCAAAGGAGGCCACCGGCTTCGGGTTATCGCTACTGCCGATGCCTGCGTTGTTGACCAGAATGTTGATCTCTCCCAACTCCTTTTGCGTTTGCTCATACACATAATCCACCGCGCCGCGCTCGGCCAGATTCGCCACCACCGCGACACAGCGCCCGCCCATACCGCTCACCTGCGACTTCAGCGACTCCAAGTCTGCCGCCGAGCGCGCCGTCACGGCGATGGCCGCGCCCTCGCGCGCAAACGCCAGCGCAATCTCTTGCCCGATGCCCCGGCTCGCGCCGGTAATTAAGGCTGTCTGTCCTTCGAGTTTCATAGTCTCCTTTAATCTGCAAACCGCGCGGGCAGAAACGCCTCCGGCACAAAAAACTCCGGCTCTTTGCCCGCGATCATTTCGGCAATCGCCTTGCCCGCGTAAAACGTCATCGGCATCCCATGACCCGTGAAGCCTGCCGCGACATATTCGCCGGGGCGGTCGGGCAATGGGCCAATCAATGGATTGCGGTCGGCGCTGAAACCCATGATGCCCGTCCACTCTTGCTCGACGCGGAGGCCGCGCAGGTCGTGAAAGTGCAGGGGCAAGAACTCATGCAGGCCCTTGCTGACCGTCGGCTCGACGACCGTATCGTCATCGGTGCCCACCTCAATGCTCGGCGTCAGCCAGCGCATCCCGCCAAGGACGATGCGCCGGTCGGGCCGCTGCATGAAGTATTCGTAGCCGAAGTTGGTGGACAGGCCGAAGTTCCACAGGCGCGGCGCCGGCTCGGTGACGATCACTTGCCCGCGCACGGGCGTGATCTTCCCTTCGAGGAATGGCAGCAGGTGCCGCGTCCATGCGTTGGTGGCGTGAACCACTTGCTGGGCCTGTATCTCGCCGCGATCGGTTTTGACGGTCAGCCCTCCATCCGTGCGCTCAACCGCTTGCACGGCCGTCTGCGTCTGCACGTTCGCGCCGAGTCGGATGGCCTGTTCAGCCACGGCGAACACGAGTTTGGCCGGCCACAACTGCCCCGCCGTAGGCCGGTAGATGCCGCCGAGGAAGTCCTCACTGCGGGTGCGCTCGGCGCATGTGGCCGCGTCCCAGTATTCACCGCCGAGGTTATATTTCGCCATCTCTTCGGCGGACTCCTGCACCAGCGGCAACTCCTCCGGGTGAAGCGCCAGCGAGACACTGCCGTTGAAGCGCAGTTCACACGCCACGCCGTGCTCGGCCACGAACGCCCTGACACCCTCGGCGGTCTGGTGCGAGTAGTCCCAGACCGCGCGGGCGATGGCGATGCCATAGCGTTTGACGGACTCGCTGAAACGCTCGCCCGTTCCCGGCGAGATATGCCCGCCGTTGCGCCCGGTCGCGCCGCCGCTCAACCCGCGCCGCTCGACCAGCGTGACCTCGACCCCGTTTTTCCTCAACCAATAGGCCGTGCTGACGCCGGTAATGCCGCCGCCGATGACCACGACCTCTGCCGTCTGCGGCAGGTCAGGCGTACTGCGGTAATCCTGATACGGCGCGTTGTTCAGCCAGAACGATTTCGTCGGTTCCATGATCCCCCTGTGCGCACCCCCGCCGGTAGGGGCGAAGCCGCGTGCGCGGTCTGCTCCTTCACGCGGTGATTCGTGCGCGCCGCTTCGCCCCTACGCGCCCGCCCGCCGAAGGCGATGCGGGGGCATTGCGCAAACCACGAAGATGCGAAGACCCGCGGGTTTGTGTGCGGCTTCGCGGCAAAGATTATGGCTCCCATTCTACTGCGAATACCCGATTACTTGCAACCGATAACCTGTCCCTTGTACAATAGCGCTATGACAGCCTCCCAGAAATTGGTGCTGATTGATGGTCACTCGCTGGCCTATCGCGCCTACCATGCTCTGCCGCCGACGATGGCGACGACGAAGGGCGAGTTGACGAATGCCGTCTACGGCTTCATCACAACCTTGCTGAAAATTCTCAAAGACGAACAGCCCGAATATCTGGCCGTGGCGTTCGATGTCGGCAGAACCTTCCGTGACGACCTGTTCCGGGAATACAAGGGCACGCGCCTCGCGATGCCCGCCGACCTGCACTACCAGATCGAGCGTATCCGCGACCTCGTGCGCGCGTTCAGCATCCCGGTGCTGGAACTGGAAGGCTACGAGGCCGACGACGTGCTCGGCACGGTGGCGCGACAGGCCGAGGAGCATACCGTTGAGACGCTCATCTACACCGGCGACACCGACGCCTTCCAGCTCATCGGCCCGCTCGTGAAGGTCGCCGTGTCGCGGCGGCAGTTTGGCGATCTGGCCGTTTACGACGAGGCCGCGGTGAAAGAGCGCTACGGCTTGTCCCCGAACCAGTTGGCCGATTACCGTGGGTTGAAAGGTGACACGTCCGACAATATTCCCGGCGTGCCCGGCATCGGCGAGAAGACCGCCGCCGACCTGCTGCAACGTTTCCAGCACCTCGAAGGCATCTACGAGCACCTCGACGAGATTAGCGCCAAACGCGCGCGTGAGGCGCTGGCCGCCCACCGGGAGCAGGCGTTCCTCTCGCGCAAACTGGCGACCATTGTCCGTGATGTGCCGCTCACATTTGAGTGGCGCAGTTACCGGCTCAGCGACTACGACCCGGAGGAGGTCAAGCGCATCTGCCGCGAGTTGGAGTTTCGCAGTCTGATTGACCGCTTGCCGGTGCTGGCGCATCCTGAGCCTAGCACCCTGAGCCTGTCGAAGGGTGTCGAAGGGCTGCCAGAACCCACCGTCGCTTACGAGATTGTGCAGGACGACGAGGCCCTGCGCCGGCTGGCGAAGCGACTACAAAAGGCGAAAGCCATCGCGGTTGACACCGAGACGAGCAGTGAGAACGCACTCACCGCCGATCTGGTCGGCATCTCGCTATCCACGCGCGCGGGGCAGGCGACCTATCTCCCGGTCGGCCACCGCGCCGCGCCGCAAGCCGAACTCCTGCCCGTCGAGCAACCTTCCGACGACTACCGGTGCCTGTCGCTCGAAGCCGTGCGCCGGCATCTGGGGCCGATTCTCGCCGATGCGGGTATCCCCAAGATTGGGCACAACATCAAATTCGACGCGCTGGCGCTGGCCGCGCACGGCCTGCCGCTTGAGGGCATCTCCTTCGACACGATGCTCGCGGCGTTCCTGCTCGACCCCGGCTCGCGGCAGTTAGGCTTGAAGACGTTGGGCTTCAACCGGTTGGGGCGGGAGATGACCGAGATCACCGCGCTCATCGGCAAAGGCAAAGACCAGATCACGATGGCGCAGGTGCCCATCAGCAAGGCCGCGCCCTACGCCTGCGCCGACGCGGACGTGACGTTTTCGCTGGCTGAGCCACTCGCGGAAGAGTTAAAGGAGAAGCAGGCGTGGCCGCTGTTCAGCGAAATCGAAATGCCGCTGGTGCCGGTCTTGATTGCGATGGAACAAGCCGGAGTGATGCTGGACGTCGGCTATCTGGCGAGCATGAAGGTTGAGCTCGACAAGCGGCTGTCCGAGATCGAGACAACCATTTATCAACTGGTCGGGCACCCCTTCAACATCAACTCGACACAACAGTTGAGCAAGGTGCTGTTCGAGGAGTTGAAGCTCGACACGACCGGCGTGGGCAAGACCAGCGCCGGCGGCTACTCAACCGCCGTCGGCGTGCTGGAGCAATTGCAAGGCGCGCACGCGGTGGTGGATGTGATTCTGGAACACCGCCAATTGGATAAGCTGCAATCCACCTACGTCGAGGCCCTGCCGGCGATGATCAGCCCGGCCGACAAGCGGCTGCATACCTCATATAATCAGGCCGGAGCGGTGACCGGGCGCGTCTCATCGTCGGAGCCGAACCTACAGAATATCCCCATCCGCACGGAGTTGGGGCGGCGGGTGCGCCAGGCGTTCGTCGCGCCGCCGGGCATGAAGCTGGTCGCCGCCGACTATTCGCAGGTGGAGCTGCGTATTCTCGCGCACCTGTCGCAGGATGAGGGATTGCTGCAA
>JACQEC010000130.1 GCA_016200765.1 Chloroflexota bacterium
ATGTACCACGACGACGCCGAGCGGTTCATTTTCTTCTGCCGCGCCGCGCTCGAAATGTGCCGGCAGTTGAACTGGCGGCCGGACGTGGCGCACTGCCACGATTGGCAGACGGCCATCGTTCCGAACTGGCTGAAAACGACCTTCAGCGACGACCCGTTCTTCAAGCAGACCGCCAGCGTTTACACGATCCACAACCTCGCCTATCAAGGCATCTTCGGCCACCGCGTGCTGGAGATTGCGGGGCTGGCCGCGCTGGGCTTCATCGCGCATCCGGATGTCGCGCCCGACATCAACGAGGCGGTGGATTTCATGGCGCGCGGTATCCTGTTTGGCGACGCGATCACCACGGTCAGCGAACGATACGCGCGGGAAATCCTGACGCCGGAATTTGGCGAGAAACTCGACCCGATCCTGCGCGCGCGCAAAGATCGCCTGTTTGGCGTGCTGAACGGCATTGACTATCAGCGTCTGAACCCACAGACCGACCCGCACATCGCGCGTCACTACTCTGCGAGCGACTTGGGCGCGCGGCTGGATAACAAATCAGCCCTGCAGAGCGAACTAAATCTGACGCTGGATGCGGACGTTCCGCTGATCGGCATGGTCTCGCGATTGAACGAGCAAAAGGGGATGTATCTCGTGCGCGACGCCATCGAGCCGCTGTTGCGCCAGAACATCCAGTTTGTGCTGGCCGGCACCGGCGACGAACCATTACAGCAATACTTCACCGACTTGCAAGCGCGCTACGCCGGGCGCGTGGCGTATGTGCCCAGCTTCAGCCAGCCCGTTGAGTCCAAGATTGCCGCCGGCAGTGACATCTACCTGATGCCGTCGCGCTTTGAGCCAGCGGGCACGAACCAGATGGTGGCCCTGCGCTATGGCGCGGTGCCGGTCGTCCGCGCGACGGGCGGGCTGGCCGACACGGTGCAAGACTTCGACCCAAGCACCGGCAAGGGCAATGGCTTTGCGTTCACAAAGAGCGATCCGTGGGAGCTGTTCGCCGCCGTCGTCCGCGCGCTCGAAACGTACAAGCACCGCGCGCTCTGGCAGACCATCCAGCAGAATGGGATGAACCTTGATCTATCGTGGAAACAGTCTGCGGCGCGCTATGTCAGCGTCTATCAATTTGCCATCGAGAAGAAAACGGCGATTGGCCGCGCGCAACAGGCGCTGGCGGCTGACGTTGCGCGAACGGCAAGCGTTATGGCCTCACTGCCGCCGGAAATAGGGCGGCTGGGCGAGTTGGCATACAACCTGTGGTGGACGTGGAACCCCGACGCGAACCGCTTGTTCGAGATGATTGAACCGGCGCTCTGGCACGACCTCCTGCACAACCCCATCCGGTTGTTGCGTGGGGTTTCGCCGGAACGGATACAGGCGATGGCCCACAGCGGCGAGTTCCGCGCGCTCTATGAACAGGTCATGCGGCAGTACGACGACTATATGACCGCGCCGTCCACGTGGTACCACGCCAATGTCCCGTATGCGGCCGACAAAACCATCGCGTACCTATCCGCCGAGTTCGGCTTGCATGAATCTCTGCCTATCTACTCCGGCGGTTTGGGCGTGCTGGCGGGCGACACCTGCAAGGAAGCGAGCGACCTCGGCCTGCCGCTGGTGGCGGTGGGCTTCCTCTACCCGCAAGGGTTTTTCCGACAGCAAATCGCCGGAGACGGCCGGCAGGTCGCGCTGGATGAGAAGGTGAATTTTGCCGAAGTCCCGGCCGTGGCGGTCAAGGGAGCCGATGGCCGCGAGTTGTTGATTGCGGTTGAGTTGCCCGGCCGCGCGGTCTATGCGCGCCTGTGGCGAATACAAGTCGGGCGTGTCCCGCTGTTTATGATGGACACCGACATCGAGCAGAACGCGCCGCAGGATCGGAGGCTCGTCGCGCAACTCTATCGCGGCGATCAGGATGTGCGCATCGCGCAGGAAATGGTGCTGGGCATCGGGGGTGTGCGCGCCCTGCGCGCCTTGGGCATCGCCCCGGCCGTGTGGCACCTGAACGAAGGGCACGCGGCCTTCCTGACGCTCGAGCTCGCGCGGGAGCATGGTTCGACAGGCTCACCACGCCCTCACTGGCCGGAGGTGGTCGAGCGCGTGCGGCGGCAAACTGTGTTTACGACCCACACGCCGGTGGCGGCGGGCAACGATGCGTTCCCGCCGGAGTTGATAGACACCTACTTCCGCGACTATTATCCCAAACTGGGCTTGAGCCGCGACGAGTTTATGAATCTGGCTCTGCACGATGGCCGCTTCAGCATGACCGTGCTGGCCTTGCGCTTGTCGGGCTGGGCGAACGGGGTGAGCCGCGCGCACGGCGAGGTCTCGCGCCAGATGTGGGGCTGGCTCTGGTCGCCCACTCCGGCCGACCGAGCGCCCATCCGGGCGATTACCAACGGCGTCCATACGGGCACGTGGCTCGCGCCCAGTCTGCACGCCTTATATGACCGCTATCTCGGCGAGAACTGGTTGAGCCGCCTGGACGACCCGCAGACATGGAAGGCGATTGAGGCGATTCCCGACGAAGAGTTATGGGCCGTCCACAACCAACAGCGGCAAGCGCTGATTGAGTTGGCGCGCGCGCTGGCGCGGGAGCGGTTGGCGCGTCTGGGCCAGCATCCTGAGCCTGTCGAAGGGGTGGTTGAGCAAACGAGCCATCTGCTCGACCCCAACATTCTTACCATCGGCTTCGCGCGCCGCTTTGCCACCTACAAACGCGCGACGTTGATGTTTCGCGACGCGGAGCGGCTGAAGCGGCTGATCAACGACCCACAGCGGCCCATGCAGGTCATCTTCGCGGGCAAGGCGCACCCCGCCGACGAGCCCGCGCAAGAGTTCATCCGTCAGGTCTATCAGTGGTCGCAGGCCGACGGCTTTCGCGGGCGTATTCACTTCCTCGAAGAGTACAACATGCACACCGCGCGCGTCCTCAGCTCCGGCGTGGATGTGTGGCTGAACAACCCGCGCCGGCCGCTCGAAGCGAGCGGCACGAGCGGCATGAAGGCGTCGCTCAACGGAATCCCCAACGCCAGCATCGCCGACGGCTGGTGGGCCGAAGGATACCAAGGCGCGAATGGCTGGACGATTGGCAACGCGGCCACGCCCGGCCTGAACGCGGAACAGCAAGACGCCGCCGATGCCGAATCGCTCTACACGACCCTTGAGCAGAAGATCATTCCGCTGTTTTACGAGCGCGACGACAAGGGCATCCCGCGCGGCTGGGTCAGGGTGATGAAAGAAGCGATCCGCACGGTTGCGCCGCAATTCAGCACGCGACGGATGGTGAAAGAGTACGTGAAGTTGTGGGGGGAGGCTCTGGCGAAAGAAGGGGCGGTGTAATCTTCTATTGGTAGTTCTGGAGCCAGTCAAAACGATTGACCATGCTCCAGATCAGTCTTGCCCATCATGTCAACGTCGTAAACGCTCAGCGCATCAAAACGTCTGGCCCGTAAAACACGGGCCAGATCGTCAGTTACATCTTCATCGGTGTACAGTTTGATGACGCTCCTGTCGCCCCTGAAATCTCGCCAGCGGGCAGGTCTTCAGCGTGCTCGGCCAGCAGTTGCTCGATTTCGTCCTTGTGGTCGTAGTAATAGGATAGCGCGTCGTACACTTGCGCGTCGTTAAGGTGGGGGTACATGGCGACAATCGCATCCACAATCAGTCCCATTCGATGCCATCCCGCGATCAAGCGCACGGCGACTCGTGTCCCGGTGATCACAGGCTCACCGCCAACCACCCCCGCTCGCCGTTCGATATAGGGATGTTGCACATTCGCCGCGTCACTTTTCAATGCAAGGGTGCTCATAGGTAATGCTCCCGCACAGGATACCGTCGTTGCCCCTATTATACACGGAGACACAACCGACCGGCAGTAGAAAAGTACGATGAAGCAACTGCTCGCTACCGTCACTGCCGCCGAACCCCTCGCCGCGTTTCACCTGCTGACGATCAGCGCGCTTGACCTGCCGCAGCTGCGCGCCGGCCAGTTGATGCTGGCCCGGCCACGGACTGCACACTTGCGCGAGTCGTATCTACGAGTACCGTTGTTCCCCATTCCGTCCATCACAGCGCCCAACACCTGTTCGGTGCTAATCGTGCGCGGCGAAGAGGGCTGGACGGCGGCAGAAACCGTTGCGCGCTCCCAAGCGGGTGATGAGCTCGACATCGTCGCGCCAGTAGGCAATGGGTTTACGCTGGAAGGCGGCGCACGCCGCGTCCTGCTGTTGGGCACGCCATCATGGCTCGCGCCGCTCATCGCGTTGGCGCGTGAGGCGGCGCAGAAACAGGTTGAGGTGACCCTGCTGGTGGAGCGGGGGCCGTATGAACTGGCGCCGGTGCTGGGTGCCTTACTGCCGGTTGAGGTCGAATACGAGATTGTTGCGAATCTCGCGGACTCGTTGAAGCCCGTGCTGATGTGGCCTGACCAAATCTGCGCGGCCGCTCCCGCCGAGACGTATCGCGCGTTGTGGGAACAGATTACGCCCTTGGGGGCGCGGGCACGCTCGGCGTTCGCGCAGGCGATGTTGGCGCCGCCGATGGCGTGCGGTTTTGGCGTGTGCCTATCTTGTGCGGTGGAGATCGCGGGCCACCCGCGGCTGGCGTGCGTGGATGGGCCGGTGTTTGATTGGGCAGACCTTGCCCTGTGACAGCATGATCGAACTCGCCCCGAACCGCAAACAGGGATTGACACTCGCCAACCCGATCATCGCCGCCTCCGGCGCGGCCGGGTTCGCGTTTGACGCGAGCGGCTTACTGGCGCTGGACCGCTTTGGCGCGGTCGTCACAGCGCCGATTTCACTGCGTCCGCGCAGGGGCGCGGCACAACCGCGGCTGATGGAGGTGCGCGGCGGCTTATTGCTCAACCACGGCGAGCAGAACCCCGGCTGGCGACGCGCGCTGGAGAGGTTTGGCGCGGCGTGGGAGCGCAGTCAAAGCCGCGTGATCGTTCACCTCGGCGGTCACAGCACAGGCTGGGTAGATTTGGCGAAGCGCATCGAAGCAACGCGCGGGGTCGCGGGGATTGAAGTAGACCTGACGGATAACGAAGGGCTGAAGCCGCTGGCGGCTCTGCGCGCGGCCGTTGAACTGCCGATTTTGGTCCGCCTGCCATACGCGGGCGCGCCGCTGGCCGTGCCTGCGGTTCAGTCGGGCGCCGATGTGCTCGTCTGTATCGCACCGCCGGGCGGCGCCGCGCTGGCAGAGGCAGGCGGGCAATCCCTCACCCCTACCCCTCTCCCTCGAAAGGAGAGGGGCGCATGGATCGAAGGACAGATTTATGGGGCGCTGGTCAAGCCACTTGCCACGAGGACTCTTCGCGAGGCGGCCGCGCTGGTCACCGTGCCGCTCATCGGGGCTGGCGGACTGTATACCGTTACCGATGCCGCCGAGATGCTCGCCGCCGGCGCGAGCGCCGTGATGGTGGACAGCCTTGCGTGGGTTGATCCCGCGGCGGTTAACGCGCTGATAGACGCGATGGCGGGCAGACCCTCACCCCCTGCCCCTCTCCCTTTAAGGGAGAGGGGGGCGTGACGGGTGACGCAACCTAGAGTATGAGAAGGACCCGCTACGCTCGGTCAAAATAGACCTCGGTCATCTCTCCACGATGGGCGGCCCAGGCGTGTTCGACCCAGCGCACGCCGGGGCGAGCCAGCAAGCCCGGCAGGTTCTCGCGTGAGAAGAAGCCTGCGTCCAGCGTCTCGCTCGGATGGCGGTTCAGCGTGCCTCCGTCGAGCCGGCAGTAGAACGATAGGCTCCAGAAGTGGTTGTCAATGTTGGGGTTGGCGAGTTGCGTGCTGTCGTACACGCCGATCAGCCGCAGGGGCGTCACGCGCAAGCCGGTCTCTTCGAGTACCTCCTTGATCACGACCTGCGCCGGCAGGTAGCCCACGTCCGCCCAGCCGGTCGGGAAGAGCCAGTGGCCGGTGGTGCGTTGAATGAGCAGGAGTTCGTCGCGCTCGTTGAACACGATGGCTCCGACACCGACCTTGGGCGTGACGTAGCCCTTTTCGCGCGCACCGACCGACGCGCGCCAGTGCTCATAGAGCGCGTCGGAGAGCGCGGCGTCGGGTTGCAGGGCGCTGTTGACCGCGGCCATCTCGGCGGCCAGTTTCAGCAGTTCCTCGTAGCGCTCGCGGTCATAGACTTGGGGGTCGAAGGCAAGGCCGGTCTGCGCAATCGCGCGCAGGCGCTCTATCCATTGGTGGAGGCGGGATGACAGGTCGCTCAACGTGAATTTTCTCCGTGATTGATGTTGGTGATACAATCGCTCCATGCGAACGCTGTGCATTGTACTGCTATTGGCCGCTTGCGCGCCAATCAGTGGTACGCCGCCGGCAGTCACCCGGCCCAAGGCGACTCAACCCGTCGTCGAGCCGACGGCCGTGCCCTCCCGCCCGACAACGGCCGCGGAGGCCGCGCCTGTTCAATCGGCGCAACCACTAACCCCCGACCGTCCGCCGACGCCTGCGTCCGGCGCGGTTGAGCGAGAGGGCGCCTCGGAGGCGCGCCTGCGGGCGACGCTGATGGCCCTGCACGACTTCCACACGCGGCACTCCGCGTCGGCGACGGACGACCCGCAGACCGGCATCGGCGCGGCGCGGGAGTGGCTCGCGGCGCAATTCCAGAGCATCAGTCCGCGCTTGAAAGTTGAGCGCGATGAGTTTGTCTTCTCGTTCGGCGCGCGGCCGGTCCGCGCCCAGAACATCATCGCGACGCTTCCCGGTTTGGCGGAGCCGCCGCAAATCATTATCATCAGCGCGCATTACGATTCGCGCACCGTCAATATCAGCGACAACCGCTCGGCGGCGCCAGGCGCCAACGACGATGGCTCCGGCGTCGCCGCGGTACTGGAACTGGCGCGCCTCCTGTCGTCGGAGAAGCTTGAGGCCACCGTCATGTTTGTGCTGTTCGCGGGCGAAGAGGAGGGATTATTTGGCAGTGCGCACCTCGCGCCGCTCATGCGTAAACAGGGCGTAGACATTGTGGCGATGCTGAACAATGACATCATCGGCAACGTCACCGGCGCGGATGGCGCGCGGGTTGACGACCGCGTGCGGGTCTTTTCGGGCGATCCGGACGGCGGCTCGTCGCGCCAGTTGGCGTATGAGGCCAAGCGCATTATCGAGGGCGAACTGCGCGGGCTCACGGTGGATGTGGTACCCGCGCTAGACCGGCCCGGACGCGGCGGCGACCATATCCCGTTCTACTATGCGGGCTTCCCCGCCATTCGTTTCACCGAGGCCGTTGAAAACCTCGACCATCAGCACAGCGCGAATGACCGCGTGGAGTTTATGGATATGGCGTATCTGGCGAAAGTCGTCCGCGCAAACCTCGCCGTTGCGTTTGAGCTTGGGCGGGCGGCGCATCAAACTAAAGGGGACTGCTCCAATGAGTGTAAGTGAACGACAACCGGTGAGTGTTCAAGGGCCGATTTCACTGCGCGCTCTGGCCCAGCGCGGCATCATCACAGGCATTCTGCTGATCGCCGTGATGCTGATTACCGCTACCTGTGGCCCGGACGCCGGCGGCCCGGCATCTCAACCTACGAAAGGGACAATTGTGAAGACTGCATCCGGATTGCAATACGAAGACCTGGTAATTGGCACAGGCGTCAGCCCGAAGGCTGGGCAGACCGTGACCGTGAATTACACTGGCTGGCTGACGAATGGCACGAAGTTCGACAGTTCGCTGGACCGCAACCAGCCGTTTCAGTTCTTGATTGGCGCGGGCCGCGTCATCAAGGGCTGGGATGAAGGCGTGCTGACCATGAAAGTTGGCGGCAAGCGCCGGCTGACGATCCCGCCGGAACTGGGCTATGGCGCGCAGGGCGCAGGCGGTGTGATTCCGCCCAATGCAACGCTGATCTTTGAGGTCGAACTGCTCGGCACCAAGTAGGGAGCGACGATGACCGGCGCAGACGTTCTGGTCGCCATGCTGCAAGCGCATGGCGTCGAGGTGATTTTCGGACTGCCGGGCGACACCGGTGTCGCGTTTTATGACGCGCTCCACGCGCAGGACCGGATCAGGCACATCCTCACGCGCGACGAGCGCTCGGCGGCGTTCATGGCTGACGCGTATGCGCGCGCGCGCGGAAAGCCCGGTGTGTGTGAAGGGCCGTCGGGCGGCGGCGCAACCTACATTCTGCCGGGCGTGGCCGAGGCGCACCATTCATCTATCCCCTTGTTGGTGATCACCACCGACAACGCGCTCTCCATGGAGCATCAGGGCGCGCTGACCGCGCTCGATCAGGAGGCGCTGTTTCGCCCGGTCACGAAATGGAGCGCGGTGGTCAAGCAGGCGCATCTGATTCCCCATCTGGTGCGGCGCGCTTTTCGGCTGATGACCACGGGCCGCACCGGCGCGGTGCACTTGAGTTTCCCGAAAGATAACCTCGAACAGCCCGTCAGCGCCCACGACCTCTACGCCGACCCCGCCTGCCGCGCGTACCCGGCCTATCGCACGCGCCCCGACGCGGCGCTGGTCGAGCGCGCGGCGCAACTGCTGGCGGAGGCCAAGCGACCGGTGATGGTCTGCGGCGGGGGCGTACACCTCTCCCGCGCTTATGCCGAGGTGCAGGCGCTGGCCGAGCGGTTGGCGATGCCGGTGGCGACATCCATCAACGGCAAAGGCGCGCTGGCCGAACGGCACACGCTGGCGCTGGGGGTGGTCGGGGCTAACGGCGGCCGGCCCTTTGCGCATGAGTTTGTGCGCGAGAGCGACCTGATCTTGTTCGTGGGCACGCGGGTCAACTACGTAACCACCAACGATTGGACGGTGCCCGGCAGGGATTTCGCGGGGAAGATCATCCAGATTGATGTGGACGCGGGCGAGATCGGCAACAACCTGCGCGCCGACGTTGGGCTGGCTGGCGACGCGCAATCGGCGCTCCGCGATCTGCTGACCGCGCTGGAAAGGCGGTCGGCGCGGCCCGCCGATGAGGCGCGGCTGAACGCGCTAAAGCGGGCAAGGGACGGCTGGTGGGATGCGCAACAGGGCAAAGAGGCGTCCGACGAAAAGCCCGTCCGCCCACAGCGGGTCATCCACGCCCTGCGCGAGATGTTGCCGCCGGACGCGCTGATCGTGGCCGACCCGGGCACGGCAACCCCGTTTGTCGCGGCGCACTACCCGCTTGAGCAGGCCGGACGCTACACGATCATTCCGCGCGCGCATGGCGGGCTGGGCTACGCGCTTCCGGCGGTGGTAGGCGCAAAGATTGCGCGGCCAGATGCGACCGTCGTCTGTTTGACCGGCGACGGCTCGTTTGGCTTTTCGGCGGGCGAAATGGAGACGATTGCGCGGCTGAACCTCAAGGTGGTCGTGGTGCAGTTCAACAACGGCACCTTTGGCTGGATCAAGGAGCTACAGCACCTGCATCACGGCAACCGCTTTCAGTCGGTGGATTTCACCCAGCAGGATTGCGCGCAGGTGGCGCGCGCCTTTGGCTGGCTCGGCATCCGCGTCGAGGAGCCGGGCGAGTTCGCCGACGCCTTGCGCGAGGCGCTGGACGCCG
>JACQEC010000070.1 GCA_016200765.1 Chloroflexota bacterium
CCGACAACCCCACCTTCAAACTGCCGGCGTCGGAGATGCTCACGGCGGGCGATGCCAGCCTGCTGGCCTATCTCAAGGACGAGGCAACCCTGCCGCGCGTGCTGGAAGCGCTCAAGGACGTGCCCGCGTGGGAGGCGATTGTCACCCGTTCGGCGATGAAGTTACTGCACATGGCAAGCGCCGACGCCGACCGCGTGCCAAGTTTTGTGCTGTTCGCGCGCCCCGATGTGGCGTATGCGACGTATAGCGATCCGAACCGCCTCGGCGGGGGCAAGGCACTGCAACCCAACCCGCGCTACCTGTGGAATCATGGCACGCTCGCGCCGGAGATCACGACCGTCTGGCTGGCGATGGTCGGGCCGGGTGTGCAGGCGGGTGAGTTTCCCCTCTGGGCCGACCACACCGACATCCGCCCGACCATCCATCATCTGATGAACCTGCCGCCCGTGACCGAGCCGGATGGCCGCGTGTTATTTGAGGCGCTGACCGCGAGCGCACTGCCCGCGCCGCTCAACGCGGCCAAGGCCGACCTCTCCAAACTGGCCGACGCGTACAAGCAGATCAACGCGCCGCTGGGCCGACTGGGGCAAGCCGCGCTCAAAGTCTCGACGCGCAGTGCGCTGGCGGCAACCAAGCCCGAAGGCCGGCAACTCGACAGCCTGCTCCTGAAGACAGCCGCAGACCGCGACGCGCAAACGGGACATCTGCCCCTTGTGCCGTAGCCTAGCCCGGCGCACACTATGATGTGGCGATGATTGCATAATCCCCGATTAGGCCCGTCGAAGCGGCGCGGGAGGCATGAAATGGCATACGTCATCACGGACCCCTGTCTGGTCAAAACCATCTGCGAGCAGTGCCTCGGCACCGAGCTCTGCCCGACCGAGGCGATCCTGACGGATTTGGGCTTCGCCTTCATTGACCCCGAACTGTGCATAGACTGCGGCGCGTGCGAGGCGCTCTGCCCGCATGGGGTCGTCCACAGCATCGAGCCCGTCTATTCACAGGGTCGCTGGAAATTGATGGTGACCAAGAAAGACAAACCGGCTGTTGAGTTGAACCGCGCGGCCGCGGAGGCCCTCCGCGCGAAAGCCTGACGGTCTTCATAACTCCTTCACACGGGCGTGGTAGGATGGGGTTGAAAGTGAAACATTAGAGGCCCGTAGGGCAAAGGAGATCAACATGAAGAAGTACCTAGCGGCCGGTATCGTGATCGGGCTGTTGGCGGCGCTCGCCATCGGCGTTGGCGCCAATGCCGTCCTCGCGCAGGGCCCCGGCCCGGCCGGGGTGACGCTCGATCAGATGAAGACGATGCACGAGTCCGTGCATGGCGCGGGCACGTGGGACGCGATGGCGGCGCAGATGGAAGCGCAGTTTGGCGCCGATTGGTTCAACCAGATGCACGGCTCCGGCGGCGTCATGCACGGCGGGATCATGAACGGCGGAAACATGATGAGCGGCTGGAACTCGATGGGCGGCATGATGGGCGGCTCGAACGCGCCGCAAGCGCCCAAGTAGGGGCGAAGCGGCGCGCGCGCTTCACCGCGTTAACGAGCAAGCCCCTCGCGCGCGGCTTCGCCCCTACCACCGCCGCGCGCACGTTGAGGACGGAGCACACGCTCCGTCCTTTTTGTTTTTGCGGTACAATGGCATTGGCCGATCATCACTGGGAGGTGTCTTCGATGGCAATGCGGGAAAGCGTCCTTCAGATCAATGGACTGATCACAGACGGTTGCGCGCGCGCGGTCGAGCGCGCGCTGGCGAAACAGCCGGGCGTGCATCACGCCTCGGCGAGCTACCTGAATAGCAGTGCAACCGTGCATTACGACGATACGCAGTCCTCTTTGAGCGCCCTGCAAGCCGCCGTCGCGGATTGCGGCTACGTCTGCGCGGGCGAATCCGCGCCAGAGCACATGCATTCCGGCCACGCGATGCCGGAGGCCGCGGTCCCGCAGGCCATGCCCGGCATGATGGAAGACCACACGGCGCACGGCGGCAGGCCCGGCGCCACCGCCGCGGACATGGAGCGCGACATGCGCAACCGCTTCTTCCTGTCGCTGGCGCTGACGGCGCCGGTCTTTCTGTTCTCGCATCTGGCGCAACAGGTGTTCGGCCTCATGCTGACCGCGCCGCTGGGCATGGACGACAGGCAGTTCGGCTTCCTGCTGACGACGCCCGTCGTGCTCTATGGCGGCTGGCCGTTTTACGTCGCCGCGCGGAACGGCTTGCGTCAGGGCCTGCTGAACATGAGCGTGCTGGTGACGTTGAGCGTGCTGACGGGCTATCTGTTCTCCGTGGCGGCCACCTTCCTCTTTGACGGCCAAGTTTTCTACGAAGCGGCGGCGATGCTGGTCACGTTTGTGCTCTTCGGGCACTGGCTGGAGATGCGCGCGCGCCGCACCACCAATCAGGCGCTCCAGCGGCTGCTGCAACTGGCGCCGCCGCGGGCGACCGTCATCCGCGAGGGTCGAGAGATGGAACTGCCGACCGATCAGATTGTCGTCGGCGATGTGCTGGTCGTCCGCCCCGGCGATAAGATCGCCGTGGATGGCGTGGTCGTCACGGGCGAGTCCAGCGTGAACGAGAGCATGATCACGGGCGAGAGCGTGCCCGTCCACAAAAAGGCGGGCGACACGGTCATCGGCGCGACGATCAACGGGGTGGGGGCTTTTCAGTTCCGCGCCGCGAAGGTCGGCGCCGATACGACGCTGGCGCAGATTGTGAGGCTGGTGCAGGCCGCGCAGAACTCCAAAGCGCCGGCCCAGCGGCTGGCCGACCGCGCGGCGCACTATCTGGTGCTGGTTGCGGTGCTGGCGGGCGTGGGCACGTTCCTGCTCTGGTATTTCGCGCTGGCGCCGCGCTTCATGCCGGCCGGCGAAGACCGGCTGATCTTCGCGCTGACCTTTGCCATCACCGTCGTGGTCATCACCTGCCCCGACGCGCTGGGGCTGGCCACGCCGACCGCCATCATGGTCGGCAGCGGCCTCGGCGCACAGCACGGTATCCTGTACAAAGACGCCGCCGCGCTCGAAGGCATCGCGAAAGTCGGCGTGGTCGTCTTTGACAAGACTGGCACGCTCACGAAAGGCGAGCCGGAGGTCGTCGCGGTTGTCGCCGCTGACCAGCAGTCAGCCGATGAACTGCTGGCGCTGGCCGCGTCGGCGGAGACCCAGAGCGAGCATCCGCTAGCGCAGGCAATCGTGAAGGCGGCGGCGGCCAAAAACCTGCCGCTGACGGACGCGCATCACTTCGAGGCGGTGCCGGGGCATGGCCTGATCGCGCAGGTGGGGCAGAAGCGCGTGCTGGCGGGCAACCGCAAATTGCTGAGCGACCACCACATCGCGCTGGATGGATTGAGCGCGCAAGCCGACGATCTCTCGCGCGAAGGCCGCACCGTGATTCACGTCGCCGTCGAGGATAGGGCCGTCGGGCTGATTGCCGTCGCGGACGCGCCCCGCGACGGCGCGCGCGAGGCGGTGAGCCAACTGCAGGCGCTGGGCGTTGAGGTGGCCATGCTCACTGGCGACCATCGCGCGACGGCTGAACGGATTGGGCGCGAGTTGGGCATCAGCACGGTGTTCGCAGAGGTGCTGCCGGGCCAGAAGGCCGAGCGCGTGAAGGCACTGCAAGCGGGCAAGCGCGTGGCGATGGTCGGCGATGGCATCAACGACGCTCCGGCGCTCGCGCAGGCCGACGTCGGCATTGCCATCGGCGCGGGCACCGACGTGGCCGTCGAAACGGCCGACGTGGTGTTGATGCGCTCCGACCCGCTCGACGTGGCCCGCGCGGTGCGGCTGGGGCGCGCGACGCTCGGCAAGATGAAGCAGAACCTCGCGTGGGCTGTCGGCTATAACGGGCTTGCCATCCCGATTGCCGCGGGTCTGCTCTATCCGTTGTGGGGAATCTTGCTGCAACCCGCCCTCGGCGCGCTGTCCATGTCGGGCTCGTCTATCCTCGTCGCGGTCAACGCCGTTCTGCTGAAGAACGCGAAGATTGACTGAGTGGGTCGCGCGGCAAGGTAAACGTTAGGCGCGCGCCTTTACCCGGCTCGCTCTCGACCCGGACGCGCCCGCCGTGCGCCTCCACCAACTGCTTGACAATCGCCAGCCCCAGACCACTGCCGCCGCTGGCGCGCGTGCGCGACCGGTCGGCGCGGTAGAAGCGGTCGAAGATATGCGGCAGGTCGGCGGGCGCGATGCCGCCGCCGCTGTCGCCGACGCTGACCTCGACGCCCTGCGGCCCCGCGCGCGCGCCAACCGTCACCGTCCCATCGGCGGGCGTGTAGTGCAGGGCGTTGGCGACCAGATTCTGCAAGACCTGCGTGATGCGGTCGGCATCCACTTCGAGAGGCGGCAGTGCGCCGGGCACGTCCAGCGTCAAGGTCACATTCTTTTCACGGGCGGCCGGTTCAAAGCGCCCCAGCACATCGCGCGCGAGGGCGGCGAGGTCGGCGGGCGCGCGTTCCAGTTTCAGTTGGCCCGCCTCCGCCAGCGTGAGCAGACGCAGGTCGTCCACCAGCCGCGCCAACAGCAGGGTCTGCGCGTGCACCGCGGCGGCCTGCTCCGCGTCGAGCGGCAGAACGCCGTCGAGCATCGCTTCCAGATTGGCGCGCATGACACTCAGCGGCGTGCGCAGTTCATGGGCGATGTCGGCGATGAGGTTGCGCCGCGCCGTCTGGCTCTGCGCCAGCGACTCGGCCATGCGGTTGAACGCCTGCGAAACCTGCCCCAACTCATCGCCGTCGCGCACGGGCACCCGTACGCGCAGGTCGCCCCGCGCGATTTGTTGCGCCGCGCCGATCAGCAGGCGCAGGGGGGCGGTAATCTGCTGGAACAGAAACGCGCCCAACAGCAAGGCCACCAGCCCGGCGGCCGCGGCGGCGGCGAGCGTCGAGCGGTTGAGCGCGTCGAGGAACTCACCGGCCGGCGAGTTCGCCAGCGGCGCATCGAGCGATGTGACCATGAGACTGCCGACTGTCTGGTTGTTCACCTGAATGGCTTGAGCGCCGGCCGCGTCTTTCGGCGCGAGCGCGCGCCCCGCCCACGCGCCGGTGGAATCCACGACGACACGCCCCTGCCCGTCGAGCAGGATGACGCGCAGGTTCAGCATCTCCCAACTCTGCCAGCCGGACATCATCTCGCCCATGTGCCCCTGCCCGCCCATCATGTCGCCCATCGCGAGGCCGCTGGCGCTCTGCAACACCGCTTCGACACCGTCCCAGCGCCCGTTGCGGGCGTAGTGGTCGGCGGCGATGGGCGCGAGACGCGCCGCCCACAATTGGCTGACGCGCGTGGTGTAGAGTTGGAATTCCCCGGCGGTGGCGCGGCTGGCAACCCACCCTGTGACCAGCACGCCGACCAGAATGACGAGGGCAAACGCGCCCGCGAGGCGCACCCACAAACGGCGCATGAATTACTCCACGAACTTATAGCCGACGCCGAACACGGTCAGGATGTGTTGCGGCGACTTCGGGTTCAGCTCAATCTTGCGGCGCAGGTTCTTGACGTGCGCGTCAACCGTGCGGTCGTAGCCGTCGAAGTCTTCGCCCAGCGCGCGATCCATCAGTTGTGCGCGGGTGAGCGTCTGCCCCGGGTTCTGCATGAGCGCGGCCAGCAGGTTAAACTCGGTCGGCGTCAGTTCAATCAGTTGCCCGCCGCGCTCCAGCGTGTGACGGTCGAGGTCGAGCGCCAGCAGGCCGGCGCGCAAGACATTCGGCAGGGCTACTTCGCCCGCCGCCCGCCGCAGCACCACGCGCACGCGCGCCACCAACTCGCGCGGGCTGAACGGCTTGACGATGTAATCGTCCGCGCCGCTTTCGAGGCCGGTCAGTTTGTCGGCTTCCTCGGCGCGGGCGGTCAGCATGATGATCGGCGTGGGCGCTTCCTTGCGGATGGCGCGGCTGACGGCCAACCCGTCAATCAGCGGCAGGTTCAGGTCAAGCACGACAAGGTCGGGGCGCTCGTGCCGGAAGACGGTCAGCGCGGCTTGCCCGTCGTAGGCCGTGAGGACGCGGTAGCCGGCCTGCTCTAGATAGCCCTTCACCACCTTGACAATCTGCGCTTCGTCGTCTACGACCAGTACGGTCCTGCTCATGGTGATCGCGTGTCAGCCCGCACGCGGACACGCCCGCCCCAGCGCAGCCAGCGCACCTCGCCCTGCGCGTCGCGCAGGAACTCGCCTTCGGTGCCTTCGTGCGGCGGGTCAAGCGCGAACACGCGGTCTGTGGCGCAGAACGCCACGCGCGTTGGCGGCGGGGCAGGCTGGGGCGAGTCTCTGGTCGGATAGCCGCCGCGCGGATAGAAGCGTGCTGTAAGCCCGCCGTCACCCAACGAGAGTTCGATATCCGGCAGGGCGATGTTGAGAGCGCAGTCCGGCGTCGCATAGCGCCCCGCATAAGACGCCATTTGCTCCGGGGGAAGCGCCATGAGCTGTGGCTCCGGTTCGATGAGGCCGAGATAGTGCCGCAGTGCCCAGCGGGTTACCTCACGGTGCAGGGCGGCCCCGCGGTCGGCGTTGGTGAGCACGGTTATCGCAAAGCCGCGCGCCGGGGCCATCAGGAACGCCGACATCTGCCCGTTGGTCGCGCCGCCGTGCATGACCAGACGGGTGCCGTCCAGATCATCAATCATCCACGTCACGCCGGTTGAGCCGCCTACCAAATCACGCGCCACGTAGGGCGTCTGCATCAGGCGGATGGATTCGGGCGTCAGCAGCCGCGTCCCATCTTCTGCCGCGCCATCGCCCATCTGGAAGCGCGCATAGCGCAGTTGGTCTCTGGCGGTGGAGATGATCGCCCCGCTGGGGCGGCGGCGCGGATACGACCAGCGCCGCGCCACGACCGCGCGGTTGGGGTGTACGTGGTGGCCGACGGCGAAGCGGTAGGTGATCACCTCGTCGGCGAAGAAAAACGACCGCGTCAGGCCGAGCGGGTCAATCACCAGATCCTTCAGGGCCGCCTCCCACGTCTGGCCGGTCACAACCTCGATCACGCGCCCTGCCAGCCAGAAGCCGGCGTTGTTGTACGACCAGACGGCACCCGGCGGCGTCAGTTGCGGCAGATCGGCCATGCGGGCGGCGTAGCGCGCAATCGCGTCGTCGCCGGGGCCGAAATCCTCAAAGTAGTCGCCCACCCAGCCGCTCGTATGTGTCAGCAGATGGCGCAGACTGACAGTCTTTGTCACATCTTCGCTGGAGAGGCGCAAGCCGGGCAGGTAGGTGCGGATCGGCTCATCCAAGGCGAGCCGCCCCATCTCCACGAGGCGCATGACCGCCGTGCCGGTGAAGGTTTTGGTGGTTGAGCCGATCTGAAAGAGCGTGTCGCCATCCACCGGCAAGGGGTTCTCCACGCTCGTCACCCCGAAGCCAGCCGTGTGGGCCTGCCCGTCGTAGAGAACGCCCACCGCCACGCCCGGCACGCCATAGCGGGCCATCGCCTCGCTTACAAATTCCGACAGCCCCTGAAAACGGGTCTCCGCGCTCGTCATGTCGTTTGTCCCTTTTCCCGCATCCTGAAGTCCGCCGAAGGCTAGGGAAATACGACCGACTATCCAACTCGTTCGAATAGCATCAGAATCATCACCGCCGAGATCGCAGAGACCGCCGAGAAAATCATCGGAAATCTCTGCGTGCTCCGCGTCCTCTGCGGTGAAGATGAAAACTGTAGGTTACTCATGGACCTACGATCAGAGCGTATAGAACTGCCGCGCGCTTTCGTGGCGCGCGTCGTCGCGGTGGAACGAGTCGGGGTTCGCGCCCTTGACCAGCGCCAGATGGTAGGACAACAACTGTAAAGGCACGACGTGAACCAGCGGGCTTAGCGCCTCGCCCACTGCCGGCAGGGCAACGCTGTGGTCGGCGCTGGCGGCGATGCCGCTGTCTCCCTCTTGCGCTTGCGCGATGGTCGTGGCGCCAATGGCTTTCGCCGAGCGCACGATATCCCAACAGCGCTCGTAACTGGGCCCCGGCGACGCGATGACCCACACGGCTGTGTGAGCCCCGTGCAGGCACAGCGGCCCGTGCAGGAACTGCTCCACCTCGAAGCCCTCGCAGGGTGTGTAGTTCGTCTCCTTCATCTTCAGCGCCACCTCGTAAGCGGTGGCGGCGTTGGGGCCGCCGCCGACAAAGGCGATGAACGTCTTGCCCGCCAGCGCGCGCGCAACCTGACGGATGACCTGCTCGGTTTGCAGGGCGCGCTGGATGAGCGACGGCAACTGCGCTAACTGCGCTTCAATCGCGGCCGTGTCCTGCCCCACGCGCCGCGCGAGCCGGATCGCCAGCGCGGCGAACAGCGCGAGCGCGGTGGTGTAACTGACCGTGTGCGCCGCGGAGATTTCCTGCTCGACGGTGATCAGCTCCACGCGCGCTTTGTGGATGTTCGCGCCCGACCCCTTGCCGGTGATGACGGCGGTCGGGGCGCCGAGCGCGTTGGCGCGGTCGAGCGCCTGCAGGGAGTAGTTCTTCGTGCCGCGGTGGCTGAAGATCAACATACCGGTGTTCGGTCGGATGGGCGGCGGATAGCGCACAAATTCAAACGAATGTACCGCGCGCGCCAGCGGCCGGTCGGCGGCGATCAGGCGCAGAAGGTATTCGGCGACCAGCGCCGCATGAAACGACGTGCCGATGCCGCAGAGGTAGAGCGATTGCAGGGGGGCGAACAGCGCCGCCGCGGCATCCAGCGCGTCGGCGTTGGCGCGCAACACCTCGTTAATCGCGGCGGGCTGTGCCTGCATCGCATCGTACATCTGGTAAGGGTGGCCGGTGCGAAGGGTTGGGTTCGTCATCGGGAATTCGGTTTCTCCTGAATGGGGGATGGGGTGAGGCTGTCCAGCAGTTGGCGCGTCGCTCCGGCGACATCGGCGACGGCCTGATTGAACGCGCTCTGATTAGCCTTTGACGGAACGCGGTAGCCGCTCACCTTGCGCACGAATTGCAAGGCGGCTTCGCGCAGTTCGGCGTCGCTTGGGGCGCGCTCGGCAAAGCGTAGTTTCTTGATACTGCGGCACATCGGTCATGCTCCTTGAGGCAGGATTGAGTATAATCTCTTCGGCGCGCTAACGCTACTCTGCATTGGATTATATGGCGGAAGGGCCTCGCGTCAATCTTGGGGGAGGACGACAGAAAGGTGACTCGCGTTCTCGTAACCGGCGGCAGTGGCGCGCTGGGCCGCCAACTGGTGCCGCGACTACAGACGAGGGCGCGGTGAGGATATGTTGAATCGTCGGTTGCCGCCCGCCCATCGGCCTAATCGGCCGCCTCGGAAACAGCCGCCTGCGCAGGCAGAGCGGCTGTGGCCGTGCTGGCGGGCACGGCCGGATCGGGCAATGCGGGCGAGAAGAAGCGCTGGGCGATGAAGGTCGGCACGACCGCGCTCAGCACCACAACCGTAATCAGCACCGAGAATTGCGCGCGATCCAGAATACCGGCGTTCAAGCCGTAGAGCGATGAAATCGTCCCGAAGGTCAGGCCCGTGCTCATCAGGAGCGTCGTGTACCAAGCGTGCGGCTCGACGTAGCGGCGCGAAACCGGGTAGACGCCCACGAACTTGGCCGCGAGCTTCACGCCCAAGAGGAGCAGCAGCCAGCTCCAATTCTGCAGGACCGCCGAGAGCGAGACGTTCATGCCCGACTTGAAGAAGAAGAACGGCGTGAGCAGCGCGAAGGTCACCACGCGCAGGCGCTGTTGCTGCGCTCGCTCCTGGGTCAACCGTTTGCTCATCGCCAGTCCGAGAATGAAGGCGGGCAGCACCGCATGACTCGCGCCCAGCTCGCCGAAAAACATCAGCACGAACAGCGCGACAAAAATCAGCTTGATTTCGGGCTCGATCACGCGGTTGCCGTAGCGCGCGAAGAAGGGCGGCGCGAGGCGCGGCATCAGGACGATAAGCGCGATGGACACGCCGATGAACCAGAGGATGTTGAGGCTGGGCTGGATGAACAGCACGCTCAAGGCCAGCGCCGTGCCAAAGTCGGTCACGAAGGTCGCAGCCATGATGAGCTTGCCGAGCGGCGTGTGGGTCAGGCCGGTCTCGACCAGCACGGCATAGACGACGGCCAGCGAGGTGGTCGAAAGCGCCACGCCCGCAATCTGAGACGCGCGCGCGTCCCAGCCCAGCCCCCAGTAAGCGAAGGCCATCGCGCCGAGAAACGGGAACAAGAACGAGAGGCCGCCGATCCACAGCGACTCCTTGAACTTCTCGCGCATCAGATCGGTGTCCACCTCCGCCCCGGCCAGAAAGGTCAGCACGATGCTGGCGAACGAGGCCAGAAAATCAATCCACGGGGTGGTGTGCAGGGCCAGAAAGTTGCCGCCGACGATGCCCATCGTGATCTCGATGAGCGCCACCGACAAACCCAATTCGACTGACAACATGCTGGCGATCAGGATCAGCAGGGCAGACAGCAGGGCGATCAGCAGGTTCTCCACGATTCCGCTCTCCTCACGGGGTAGAGTGTGAAAAAGCAAAATGGCCTCTACCTCAACAAATGTTGTCGGTAGAGGCCATCAGTCGCTTGAGACAGTTTGGGCGAATCAGACGCCCGCAGTGAGCCTCATCACTGCTGGATTCATCTTACAATCGAAACCGCCGCTTGACAAATATCGCCCGGCCATGATATATTCTAATTATTCAATATTCTGAATAATTAGGACGAACCATGACCTCCCTTAGTTTTCCCTTACCTTCCGCGACGCTGGCGGCGCGCGTCTCGCTGGCGCCCGCGCAGAACGCGTTCAACAGCCTGATGCTGCTCAACAGCGTTGGCGAACTGGCGATGCGCAGCGCGGCCGTGCGCCAGATGGTGCAGGGGCTGACGCCCGAACAGCGCGCGCATCACCGTATGATTTTTGACGCGCTGGGCCCGGCGTTGATGCCCGACGAGGAGTGGCCGAGTTTTCCGCTGTACGTCGAGTTCCTTGCCTCGCGCCCGCCCGCGGCCTTGCGCGATCAACTGGTGGACCGCCTGTGCGCGGCCACTGCGCCGGCGATGACGCCCGAACAACTGCTGGGTGACGCGGAGGCTTTTGCCGCTCAGCTGGTCAGCCGCGCGCCCGGCGCGAAGTCGGCGGCCGCGCCGGCGTGGACCTATCAGGCGCATAGCCTGCTCAACGACCCGCCGCGCCTGCACGATCTGATCGTGTCCCACCTGGGTGTGATGTGGGAGCGCGCTCTGGCGCCGGAGTGGGAGCGGATGCTGCCCGCCCTGCAGACGCTGTTGCCCGTCTGCGAACAGCGCATGGCGGCAGAGACGACGCCGGGCGCGATGTTGCGCGCGCTCACCAGCTACGACGCGCCCGAGGCCGTCAAAACGCAGTTGGCTCATGCGCCGCAGGTCGTCTTTGTGCTGTCGGGCCACATGCAGAACCACGCGCGCGCGGCGCGCACGGAGCGCGTCCTCTGGGTGTTTTTCGGCTTGCCGCCGCACCCATCGCTGTGGCGGCGCTCGCCGGTCGGGCAAGCCGAACTGCTGGTGCGCCTGCGCGCGCTGGCCGATGAAACGTGCTTGCAGATTCTGTCCCTGCTCTCGCAGAACGAGGAATTGGCGGCACAGGAGGTCATGGCGCGGTTGAGCTTGAGCCAGCCCAACCTTTCGCGCCACTTACAGCAGTTGGTCACGGCGGGGTATATCACCGAGCGGCGGCGCGGCGGCGCGGCGAAGAGTTACCGCCTGACGCCCGCTTACGTCGCGCAGACGTTTCAGGCGCTGGAGCAATTTCTGGCGGGTAAAGCCACCCCGGCGGCTGTGCCCGCGCCGGATCAGCCGCCCGACCTGTCGCCGGAGGTGAGCCGCTTCGCGGATAACGCCGGGCGCGTCGTCCGTTGGCCGTCCAAGCGGAAAGACCAGATGGCCGTTCTGCGCTATCTGGCGGCGCGCTTTGAGGAGGGAAGGAACTACAGCGAGAAAGAGGTCAACGCGCTGTTGGGCAAGTGGCACCTGTGGAACGACCCGGCCTTCCTGCGCCGCGAACTCTACGACGCGCACCTGCTCGACCGCACGCCCAACGGCGCGCGCTACTGGCGCGTGGGCGCGGAAGCCGTCAGCAATCCGGCGGCAGGCGGATGATCGTCAAACCACGAAGAGTTCGGTCTGGCGGCCTGCCAGCCAGCGCGCTTGCCCGCCGGTCAAGCCGAACTGCTGTACGTCGGCGGCGGTTTTCGCATGCACCCGTAAACTCTAGTTTCCGCTAAAAATTAGGGACATCAGGCGACTGCCTGTAAAGTTGGGTTGCCGAACCTAACTTAGTGAGGAGCGCCTGATGTCCAGCATAGTTTACCGCACCTTAACCGTTTTGTGTGAACTGGTGCAGGACT
>JACQEC010000133.1 GCA_016200765.1 Chloroflexota bacterium
ATCAAACTCGAGATGTTGAAGGTCAGCACCCAGATCAATCACTTCGCCCTCAAAGCAAAACTCTATCTCCAGGCTTTACAGACCGCCTTCACTGCGCTGCGTGAATTGCAACCTGTTCGCCTGGCTGCGTAAGGTGAGTGATTAGAAGTCATTGACGGATTATATTCGGTATCGCTTCCGGTGACAAGTGGCCTAACCAATAGACCCAGGGCCTCTCAAAAGTCGTTAGTGACGAGGTTCGCTCCCAGGGAATTGTCAAATCCAGCGGCCTGAAGTGGCGGATATGGCTATCCGCCGCAAGCGAGGAACGGAAGCCTGTTAACTTGTCAAGGGGCTTTTGAAGGGCTCTAATCAGTTGACAGTCGAATGGTTTAGTGGTATTTTCTTGTACACTGTATACAATATGCAATAGGAAGATTTGTGACATGACTGACATTAGCGTTCAGGATGACCTGGCTCTGCTCGCCAACTACAAGACCAAGCAAGAGCTTGCCTACGACGCACTGCGAGAGGCGATTATCACTTGCCGTTTCCCGCCAGGGAAAAGGCTGTTGGAAGTCGAACTGGCTCAACAGCTTGGTATCAGCCGCAGCCCGGTGCGGGAAGCCCTCAAACGCCTCGGCTATGAGGGGCTGGTCACCGAAATTCCCCACGTCGGTGCGACGGTTTCGGAGGTCGGGCTCGAATCGCTCCACGAGTTGTACTTGCTCCTGGCCGTATTGGAAGGGCTCGCCTGTCGTGAGGCAACGGACTTTCGGCTGGAAGCTACACTTCTGGCAATGGAGACGGAGCTCGAGGCGATGGACAGCGCCATCAATGCGGACAGCTACCTCGACTGGGTGCGCCACAATCGGGAGTTCCATTCTCTGTGCCGCAAGGATTGCCCCCTGCCTCATGTGCAGCGCATCTTAGACGACACCCAGGATCGCATTCACCGTTTCCAGATTTTTCGTGGAGCGGCAACGCTTCGGGCAGTTCAGAGCCGACCGGAGCACATTGCTATCTACCAGGCAACGAAGGAACGCGACGCCCAAAAGGTCGAACTGCTGGTTCGCGCTCACTATCTCGAAGGCGACCGAGCGTTCAAAGAGTATTTACGCACGATGCCTGAAGACCCTGGCTGAGCCTCACCGCGCCCTTCGTCAGTTGGTTGCACGCCTCTGGCCGCGCCGCTGCGGCCGATCATAGCACGACGATTTTGCACAAGGAGCTTGGCTGATTTATGAAGATGACTTTAGCGACGCAGCAGGATTGTGAAGATTTCGTGCGCGGTCTTACGTTCCTTGGCACCGGCGGCGGCGGCGCGCCTGAGCGCGGCTTGAAACTGCCCTGTACGACAATACCCTCCCCGTCGCACTGCGCGAGTTGGCACAGTACGCGGGCGTGGAGATTGGCGCCGTCGTTCCCGGCGAGGTCGGCGCCGGGAACTCGACCGTGCCGATGATTACCGCTGCCGCCATGGGTATTCAGACTGTGGATGGAGATTACGCTGGCGGGCGCTCTATCCCCGAACTCTCTCAAACGACTCCCGAAGTGTTCGGTAAATCGTTGTTCCCAGTGGTCATGGTCGATCGCTGGGGGGACATTTCAATCATCAAAGCGGGCGCGAGCGCGCAGATGGCAGACCGGATCGGCCGCATGCTGGCCGCGGCAGCTTACGGCGGCGTTGCGTTTGCCTGCCTGCTGATGCAAGCCAAAGAAGCGAAGACACAGATGAACCCTGGCAGTATGAGCCAGGCGCTGCAAATTGGACGGATACTGCGGCAGGCGCGCGCGCGGGGCGACGACCCGGCCAATGAAGTCGTGAAGCAGCATGATGGCTGGGTGCTCTTCCGCGGCGAGGTCACGGCCAGCGTGGTCGAAGATAAAGAAGCGTATATGTTCGGCTACGGCACTCACCAGCTGAGGGGTGTCGACGAATTTGCGCGCCATACGTTTCGCATCTGGTACAAAAATGAATATCACGTCTCATGGCTCGACGACCAGCCATATGTCATGAGCCCGGACGCGATGGCGGTCATCGATCTGTCCAACGGCGAGCCGCACGTCAACAACAGCATCGCCGCCGGACAGCGCGTGGCCGTCGTCGGGCGCCAAGCAGCGGCTGCCCATCGCACAGCGCGCGGAGTCGAAGTCCTGGGGCCTCGCCACTTTGGATTCGAGCTCGACTATATTCCGATTGAACAAAAGGTCAGGTGAGCCATGCCCAGCAAAACGCTTAGTGACAAACGACAAGTCGAGGACTTTGTCCACGGCCTGACTTTCCTCGGCACCGGCGGCGGCGGCGGGCCGGCCGTCAATGGCATCAATTCTCTGATGGCAGAGCTGGAAGCCGGCAGACCCGTTGCCTGGGCCGATATTGACACGCTGCCCGACGACGTGTGGACGGTGACCGTGGCCGGTATGGGCGGGCGACCGCCCAAAGAGGGGCCGCCGGCCGATGAATTGCAGGCGCTCGGGCTGGTGACGGAAAAATATCCTTTCCGCACGACGCTGCCCGCAGCCGCCAACGAACTGGCCGCCTATAAGGGCGTCAAGATTTCCGCCGTCATCCCCATCGAACTGGGCAGCGGCAACACGCCGGGGCCGATGGTGGTTGCTAACCAACTTGGCATTCCGACGATCGACGGCGACTACGCCGGGCGCGCCATTCCCGAACTGACCAACCTCAAGCCGGAAATTTTTGGCGTTCCGATTGCGCCGATTGCCTTTGTCGACAAGTGGGGCGACATCGTGCTCGTGCGCGAGACGGCCAGCACCGAGATGGCCGACCGCATCGGCCGGATGCTCTGCCTCGGCGCCTATAGCGGCGTCGGCATCGCCTGTTACCTGCTGCAGGTCAGGGACGCGCGGCGTTATATGGTTAGCCATACGTTGAGCAAGTCGCTAATGCTGGGCGCGGCGCGGCGGCGGGCTTTGGAAACGGGACTCGAACCGGTCGAACCGCTGGCGCGCGCGGCTGGTGGATGGGTGCTGTTCCGCGGCGAAGTGGCGCAGGCCGAGTGGGAAAACCGCGGCGGTTTCATGTTCGGCTATGGCACCCATCATCTGAAGGGCGTGGGTCCGGACAGCGGGCACACGTGCAAGGTCTGGTACAAGAACGAGCATCACATCATGTGGATCGACGGCAGTCCTTGTGTCACCAGCCCCGATATCATCGCGCTGGTCGACGCGGCGACGGGCGAAGCCCTGCCAAACAACGTGATCGCCGCCGGCCAGCACCTGGCTGTGATTGGCACACCGGTTTCCGACCCCGCCTACCGCACCGATGCGGGCCTGGCAATCCTGGCGCCGAAGCATTTTGGATTCGATATCCCCTACGTCCCCATTGAAGATGTCGTAGGCCGGCGCAAGGCGTAGAGGATGGCGCTGGGTCAAATGATCCATGGACCGCGGATGCGCCGGCAGAACGCTGGTCGCGTCCAAGCTGCCGTTCCCGGTGAGGTGCGAGCGTGATTCAATTGACAGCCGAGCAGGAAGAGCGCGCGAAACGTATTCATGACGAGGCGCTGGTCGTCGATACGCACTGCGACACTCTGATGGATATTGAGAAGGGCGTGCGCCAACTTGGGGAACGCTCCGACAAAGGGCATATCGACCTGCCGCGCCTGAAGGAAGGCGGCGTTGATGCGCAGGTCTTCGCCTGCTGGGTAGGCGGGACCAAAGCCGTCGAGCCGCTGAAACACTTCATGGTCATGGCCGACCATTTCTACCAGCAACTCGGCAAGAACCCGGATACCGTTGTAGCGGCGACGACCACGCGCGAAATCCGCGCGGCCAAACAGGCCGGGAAAATTGCGGCGGTGCTGGGCATGGAAGGGGGGGAGCCGCTCGAAGGCGAATTGGGCACGCTGCGGCTGTTCTACCGGCTGGGACTGCGGGTAGTAACGCTGGTCTGGGGCGGGCGCAACAAGCTGGGCGATGCGGTATTTGGCGACTCGCGCGCCACGTCGGGCCTGACCGACTATGGCGTCGAAGTGGTCAAGGAGATGAACCGGCTCGGCATGGTCATTGATGTTTCGCACCTGAACGCGCGCGGTGTCGAGGATGTGCTGGAAATCAGCACGATGCCTATCATCGCGTCGCATTCCAACGCGCGCGCCGTTTTTGATCATGTGCGCAACCTGAGCGACGACCAGATCAGGGCCATCGCGGCTAAGGGCGGCTTGATTCATTCGGTATTCACCTTCCTGCACCAGGACCGCACCAAAGGCTCACTCGACGATGTGCTCGACCATATGGAGCACATCATGAAACTGGTTGGGCCCGACCATCTTGGCATTGGCTCCGACCTCGACGGCATCCAGAATTCGCCCATCGGGTTGGAAGACGCCTCGAAGATGATCAACATCACACGCGGGTTGGTGGCGCGCGGCTACACCATCGGCGCTATCCGCCAGATCCTCGGCGAGAATTTCCTGCGCGTATTCGCGCAGATCACTCGCGAAGAGCAGATCACAGGGTAACGACATGAGCATCATCAATAAGGCCCAGATCGAGTCCGGCGTCCTGAACATGCTGAAGGTCAACATGGGCGTGAGGCCCGGCGAGAGCATCCTCGTCGTCGGCGACCCGCCCGCCTTCCCCAACTGGAGCGCGATGGGCAGCGACGAACTGGAGCGGATGTTGGAGCGCAGCCTGCTGGCCAAGGCCGTCGCCGAGATTGCTGCCGCGCAGCTTCCCGAGAATCGCGTCGAGTTTTATGCGTACCCGGCGGTGGCGCGCTCCGGTGCGGAGCCGATTGCCGAACTGGGCGAGCGCATGGCCTCCGCCGACGTGGTCATCGCCATCACGAACCGCTCGCTGTCGCACACTGACGCGCGTCAGAACGCCTGCCTCGCAGGCGCGCGCATCGCCAGCATGCCCGGCTTTAGCGTGCGTATGTTCGAGCCGAATGGGCCGATGAACGCCGACTACCGCGAGATCGAGCGCATCTCGCTGCCGGTCGCTCGCCGCCTGACGCAGGCGACAGAGGCCGGCGTGAGCTCGCCGGCCGGGACGAATATCCGCATGAGCCTGGCCGGGCGCGAAGCTATCGCCGACAGCGGACTCTTTGTAACCAAGGGCAGTTTTGGCAACCTGCCGGCCGGGGAGAGTTTTATCGCGCCGCTCGAAGGCACCGCCGAAGGCCAACTGGTGGTCGAACCGGGCTGGGCGCGCGGGTTGACCGAACTGATGACGGTCCGCTTTCACGCCGGTCTCGTGAGCGAGGTGGTGGGCGGCGGCGCGGTGGGCGATAACCTGCGCCGGATGCTCGGCTTCAGCGGCGGCGAAGTGGTGATGGAACGTCGCAACCTGGCCGAACTGGGGGTCGGCACCAATGCCCAGGCCCGCCCCGGGGAGAGCCTGGTCGAAACCGAGAAAGTGATGGGCACGGTCCATATCGCCGTCGGCGACAACGCTCACATCGGCGGTGCTGTGACGGCCGATCTGCACATGGACTTCGTTCTACCGCATACCGTGCTTGTGCTCGATGGTGAGACGGTAATGGCGGACGGCAAGCTGTTGATTTAAGGGGGCAGTCCCAGGAGCATCGGTTTTAGGATCAATACCGTTCAAATAAGGATCGCTCGTGCTGGACTCCCGCTGGTCGCAAATCCAGCGCATCCAGGCTGCGGAGTTGGCAATCCGCCGCGAGCCGATGTCCCTTATTTGATCTGCCTGCTCAACCCGGGAAGCGGCGAAGGATACAGCCATACGCTGATCAAGCGGGGCGACGCGGTTTCTGCCATTGGCATTAAAGGCGTCGAGGCCTTCCGCTCGGCCAAAGGGCTGGCGGCGGCCGGGCCGGCGCACTTCGGGTTCGATATTCCGTATATGGCGATTGAGGACGTGATGCGTGAAAAGTAGACGGTAATTCGTTCGGGGACTCGCGAGTCGCAATTCGCATCTCGTACCACCCTTTAAGGAGAAATGTCATGCCGACTAGAAGCTTGAAGACCAGGCAGGAGTGCGAGGACTTTGTGCGGGGCGCGACGTTCTTTGGCGTCGGCGGCGGAGGGCCGCCCGCGCGCGGCAACCAACTGTTGGGCGAGCAGATCGACGCCGGCCGCGTAATCCGCTGGGTGGATATATCCGAAATCGACGACGAGGCGTGGACCGTCTGCCCGTTCGGCATGGGCGGCCGCCCGCCCAAGGGCCATCCCACTCCCGAAGAATTGAAAGAGGCGGGACTCGACCAGCCCAAAGTGAGCAACAACCTGCAAGCGGCTATTGAGGCGCTGGCCGATTACATGCACATCAAGATTGGCGCGGTTGTGCCCGTCGAGTTGGGCGGCTCGAACACGCCCGGACCGCTCATCGCCGGCATGAACCTCGGCATCCCGACGGTGGACGGCGACTACACGGGGCGTGCCATCCCGGAGATCACTCAAATCACGCCTGAAATCTACGGCAAGCGCAGCTGGCCCCTGGCCAGCGTCGACCGCTGGGGCAACGTCTGCATTATCAAGGAAGCGGTCGGAACAGCCATGGCAGAGCGTATCGGCAAGCTGATGAGCCGCGCGGCGTTTGGCGGCTGCGGCATGGCCGGCTTCCTGCTCAAGGGCAGAGAGATGAAGCAGATTATCGTGCGCGATTCGTTGAGCAAGTGCCTGGACATGGGCCTGGCGATCCGGAAGGCGCTGGCCGGCGGACAAGACCCGGTCGAGGCGGCGGCGCGGCAGGGTGGCGGCTGGGTGTTGTTCCGCGGCAGCGTCACGGCGACCGAGTGGGATGAATCGCAGCCGTACATGTACGGCATCGGCACCAACCGGATCGAGGGCAGCGGCGCGTTCCAGGGGCAGCAGTTCGCCATCTGGTACAAGAACGAAAACCATATTACCTGGAAGGGCGGGAAACCTTTCGTCACCAGCCCCGACATCATTGCCGTGCTGGACGAGCAGAGCGGCGAGCCGCTGACCAACGCCGATGTGATAGAAGGGCGCAAGGTCGCGGTGGTCGGCCTGCCGGCCATCGCGGGTTACCGCAGCGCCAAGGGGCTTGAGGTGCTGGGACCGCGCCACTTCGGGTTTGACATAGACTACATCACTGTCGAAAAGCAGGTGGCATAAGCATGGCAACTCGTGCGTTGACCAAACAAGACTTGTGGGATTCGGTAATCGGCGGGACCGTGCTGGGCACGGGCGGCGGGGGCATAGCCGCCTCGCGCGGGCTCTTTGATTTGGAAAAGCCCAATTGGGTCAGGATTCTTGACAGTGTATGGCGGCAAGTGTATTATTTTGCCCAACCGTTGTACCTGTTCAAAGATTGATTTTGCCATCGCACCCTGTCTCCGCGCCGAGAGGGATCAATCCCGTTGTGTTGTCGAACGCGGCCTGACTGAGGCCGTCCGTACCGGCTTTCGCGGTGGGTCATCGCCCTAGGCCCGTCTATGCTACGAGGCGTGCTGCAGCATTGCGTAACTACCCGCAGCAACATCCAGAGTAAATTTCTTGACGAGGAGGCGCCGAGCTTAACAGAAGATGCTCACTCAAAGACGGCTTTAACCGTGCCAGGCTGCCGTCCCTTCGCCCACCTTAAGCGCCACGCAGCCGCGACGCACGGGTGCCTGCAGGTCAGGGCTCGCGGATTCCACATGCTGATTCACTGAGGAGGAGAAAATGAACCTGGACAAGGTCCAAGAACTGTTTGAAGATTACACACGGGGCAAGATCAGCCGCCGTGAATTTGTCCGCTTAAGTTTCATAGTTGGCGGAGCTGCGGCCGCGCAGGCCGTGATGGCCGCCTGCGCGCCCGGCGCGCCGACAACCGCACCGCCCGGCGCGACGCCCGCGGCGATCATCCAGTCCACGACAGCGCCCAAGTCGAATATCACGCCGCAGAAACTGATCTACGCCGCCAGCCAGGACGCTCCGGACATCGATCCGTCCGGCCGCACTGACTATTCCATCGGCGCGCTGACGATGCAGCTATACGACCGGCTGTTCCGCTACGAGAGCGGCTTCCCGCAGCCGGTTACAAATGGTCTGTGCACCAGTTTTGACGTGTCGAAGGATGCGCGCGAGTGGACGTTCAAACTGACCGACAAGGCGAAGTTCCACGATGGCAGTCCCCTGACGGCCGAAGCCGTGCGATTCTCGATCAACCGCACGCTGGCGCTGAAGAAACCGCGCGCTAACCTGCTGCTGCCGCTGCTGGACAGCAATAGCGTCAAAGCGGTGGATAATACCACGATCAAGATGACGCTGCTCCAACCCTATGCCGAACTGCCGCGAGCGCTGCGCGACACACTGATCATGAACCCAAAGGTCGTGACGGACCACGCGGGCAGCGACAATGGGGCGACGTACTTGCTCGATCACGAAGCCGGCTCCGGACCGTTTACCATCAAGAGCTGGACGGTGGGCACTGCGTACGAACTGGAAGCCTGGCCGGAGTACTGGGCGAGCTTCCCGGGAGAAGGCCGCCTGTCGGGCTTTGTCTGGCGCATCATCCGCGAAGGCGCGTCGCGCCGGATCGCGCTGCTGTCCAAAGAAGTTGACGTCGCCGACAGCATGAGCGCCGACGACATCGACATCGTCAACAAGACGCCCGGCTTCCAGGCGACGGTCGACTACGGCACCTTGACCGGCTACATGCGGCTCAACAACCAGAAAGAACCGACCTCGAACGAGGACTTTCGCAAATTCCTCGCCACGGCCTTTGACTACGAAGGCTACAAGGCTACGCTCAAGGGCTATGCCAATATCCTGAAGGGTGTGATCCCCGATGGACACCCTTATTTCGATGCCAGCATTGGCAACTACAAGTTCGACCCGGTCAAGGCCAAAGAGTACCTGGACAAAACGCCCTGGAAGAACGGCGGCATCAGCCTGGACTTCGTGTACGTGACCGGCCTGGATTTCGAAGAGCAGATGGGGCTTGTGCTGCTGGCGCAGCTGCAGAAGTTCAACATCAAGCTCAACATGGTGCCGAAGGTCTTCCCGGACATGGTGGCCGCTTGCAAGACGCCGCAAACGGCGTCCAACCTCAGCATGATTTTCACCGGCTACAACATCCCGGACCAGTGGTTCTTCTTCCAATGGTACTCACCCAACTGGGACCGGCCGACGGGCGGCGATTACAACACCTGTGCTTTCTACAAGGACCCGAGTTTTGACAAGCTGGTCGAAACGGTGCGGGTAACGGCCGACGAAGCGGAGAAGAAGAAGATCTACAGCGAGATGCAGAAGATCATCCACGACCATGCGGTAGACATCCCGGTGTACAGCCAGCCCAACATCACTGGCTGGCGGAAACGCGTGCAGGGCTTCAAGTTCTTTGGCGCCATTTCCCAGGATTTCTGGCGGCTGTGGATCGACGACAGCAAGGACAAATAGGGTTCGGTTAGACGTTTCTCTAGTGCCGGTCCGCCCCGTTCTTGCCCTGAGCACCCTGGGTAGGAGCGGGGTGGACAAGCCGCCCGGCGGCGCGCGAGGTTGCTCATGCAGTTGCGCTATTACATCGTTCGCAGGCTTCTGTTATTCATTCCAGTCTTGTTTGGCCTTTCGATCATCACCTTTACGGTCTCGCACATCGTGCCTGGCGACCCGGTGGGACTCGCCGCCGGTCCGGGCGCGACACCGCAGGAAATCGAGCAGCTCCAGCACGACTACGGCACCGACAAGCCACTGCCCGAGCAGTACCTGACGTACATGAGCAATTTGCTGCACGGCGACATGGGCCGCTCCATGACCAGCCGGCACAAAGTGCTCGACGATCTGGCCTCATTCTTCCCGGCCACTTTGGAACTGGTGCTCGTCTCGATGGTGCTGGCGATTGCGGTGGGCATTCCGTTGGGCATGGTCTCGGCGGTTTACCGCGACCGCTGGCCCGACCAGTTTTCGCGCATTTTCGCGCTCAGCTCGATCAGCTTCCCGCGCTTCTGGCTGGCGATCGTACTCCAACTCATCTTTGCTATGACGTTGGGCTGGATGCCGGTGGGAGGCCGCTTTGACGTACGCCAAACGCTGCCGCGCACCGTCACCGGCCTGCTGCTCGTGGACTCCCTGCTAGCCGGCAGCCTGACCGATTTTCTAACGGCCGCCAAGCATATCATCATGCCTGCCATCTGCCAGTCGCTGACTGTTATCGCGTTTACTACGCGGCTGCTGCGCTCCGACGTGCTGGAAACGCTTCAGAAAGACTTTGTGCGCATGGCGCGCTCCAGCGGCATCCCCGAGCGCGTCATCCTTTTCAAGTACGTGCTCAAGAATTCCATGATCGCCACCATCTCGACCCTCGGATTTCTGTTCGGGTTCGCACTGGGCGGCACGGTGCTGATTGAAAGCGTGTTCGACTGGCCGGGAATCGGCCTCTACGCGCTAAAGTCGGCGGTGACGCTCGATTTCCAGCCCATCATGGGCATCACGCTCTTCGTCGGTTTGCTGTTCAGTATCGTCAACCTGGCGACCGATGTCGTCTATGGCATGGTCGACCCTCGCATTCGTTATGGATAGAAGGGGGTAAGGTATGGCGACTCAAACAGCGGCTGTTGGCGGTCGCGCATGGCTGGGGCGCTGGCGAGCTGAAAATGAGAGCGAGCTCGACGAATGGCGGCGCGGCGTCTATCGCTTCCGGCAGAGCACGCTTTCTATCGTCGGGCTGGCGGCCATCCTGTTCCTGATCGTCGTCTCCATCACGGGGCCGTACTGGGTACCCTACCCCGAAGACGGCACGGGCACCGTTCACCCGGCCGAGCGCTTCAAAGCGCCGGACGGCGGGCACCTGTTCGGCACCGACGAAGTCGGTCGCGATGTCTTCACGCGGGTCGTGCTGGCGACCCAGACTTCGTTCAAGGCCGGCATCATCATCCTGGTCGTTGCCATCAGCATCGGCGTGCCGCTGGGCAGCATCGCAGGCTATTTTGGCGGTCGCGTCAACGAGATTATCATGCGCGCCACCGACATCATGCTGACCGTGCCGGGCATCTTCCTGGCGCTCAGCATCACGGCCGCGCTAGGCCCGAGCGTGCTGAATGCGATGCTCGCGCTATCCATCACGTGGTGGCCTGGCTACGCGCGCCTGGTGCAGGCTCAGGTTCTATCGGCGCGCGAGAACGATTATGTGCAGGCGGCGCGCTCGATGGGCGCCAGCCACAGGCGCATTATCTTCAAGCATATTCTGCCCAATATCATTTCATCGATCATCGTCAAGGCTTCGCTGGATGTCGGCTTTGCTATCCTAAACCTGGCGGCGCTCGGATTTATCGGCGTCGGCGCACAGCCGCCGCTGCCCGAATGGGGCGCCATGATCGCGTCGGGGCGCCGCGTTCTGCCGCAGTATTGGTGGTATTCGACCTTTCCGGGCCTGGCGATGTTCCTGACCGTCTTCGGTTTTAACATGCTGGGCGACGGGCTGCGCGATGTCTTCGACCCCCGCTCCCGGCGCTGAGACCAATCCCTGTGCTATCAAGCCTGCTGCCATCCGAAGGTCCACTGGTCAAAATCCGCGACCTGCGGCTGAACTTCAATACCTTCGACGGCGTCTCCAAAGTGCTGGCTGGCGTCAACCTGACTGTGGAAAAGGGCGATGTGCTCGGACTGGTCGGAGAGACGGGCTGCGGCAAGACCATGACCGCGCTCAGCATCCCACGGCTGATTCCCTGCCCGCCCGGCGAGATTGTGGGCGGGGAGATTCTCTTTGAGGGCGAGGATGTGCTGGCCAAGAGCGAGGATGAAATGCGCGAGCTGCGCGCATCACGCATCGCGATGATCTTCCAGGACCCGACCACGAACCTGAACCCGGTCTTCACCATCGAAGAGCAAATGATCGATGCCATCCTCTGCCGCATGGGCGAGCAGTCGGCGCTGGGTCTGACGCCATTCAGCCGCTGGCAGGGCAGCGTGCGCGAGAAACGCACCGAGGCCCGTCACAAAGCGGTGGAAATGCTGAAGCGCGTCGGCATTTCGCAGGTTGAGGATCGCATAGGCAGCTACCCGCACGAATTCAGCGGCGGCATGCGCCAGCGAGTGCTCATCGCTATGGCCATGGCAGGGCAACCGCACCTGCTCATCGCCGACGAACCGACCACTGCACTGGACGTATCGATCCAGGCGCAAATCCTCCGGCTGGTGAAAGAGCTGGTCGACGAGTTCCATCTCTCGGTCCTGCTCATCACGCACAATCTGGGCGTCGTTGCCAAAATCTGCAACAAAGTGGCCGTGATGTATGCCGGCCGGGTGGTCGAGACGGGCACCATCCGCGAGATCTTCAAAGCGCCAAAACACCCGTATACGGTGGGGCTCCTGAACGCGATACCGACGCGCGCGAGCCGGCGCGGCGAACTGCAGGGCATTCCCGGCTCGATCCCGAACCTGTTGAGCCCGCCGGCCGGCTGCCGTTTCCATCCCCGCTGCGCGCATGCCATGCCACAGTGCGCGGCCGATCCCGCGCCGGGCATGATACCCCTGACCCGCACGCACCAGGTTGTGTGCCATCTCTTCGATTGATATGGATCCGCTACTCGACGTCCGGCATCTCAAAAAGTATTTCCCTATCCGCGGCGGCCTGTGGCAGCGGCATGTCAACGACGTGCACGCCGTCGACGACGTCGACCTGGCCATCATGCCGGGCGAGTCGTTTGGGCTGGTCGGCGAATCCGGCTCCGGCAAGACCACACTCGGCAAAACCATCCTGCGTCTGAGCGAGCCGACGTCCGGTGAAATCTTCTTTGAAGGCCGCGACATCTGCAAAGCGACCCACGACGAAATGCAGGGTTATCGCGTAGACATGCAGATGGTGTTTCAAGATCCGTACTCGTCGCTCAACCCGCGCATGAAGGTCAAGGACATCGTGTCCGAATCCCTGCTGATCCATAAGCGGACCAAGGGACGGGAGACGCTGGAGCGAGTACGCGAGCTGATCAATCTGGTCGGGCTGATGGACGACCACCTGCATCGCTTTCCGCACGAATTCAGCGGCGGCCAGCGGCAGCGCATTGGCATCGCGCGCGCGATCGCGCTGCACCCCAGGCTGCTGGTGCTCGACGAGCCGACGTCCGCGCTCGACGTGTCGGTGCAGGCGCAGGTGCTCAATCTGCTGCTGGACTTGCAGAAGAAACTCGACCTGACCTACTTATTCATTTCGCATGACCTGGGCGTCATACGTTATGTCTGCAACCGGGTCGGACTGATGTATCTGGGCCGGATCGTTGAAATCGCTCCCGTCGAGAAGATCTTTGACGAGCCGAAACACCCCTACACACTGGCGCTGCTCTCTGCCATGCCGGAGGCAGACCCGGACCACAAAGTTCAGGAGATCGTCCTGGAAGGCGAAATCGGCTCGCCCATCAATATCCCGCGCGGGTGCCGCTTCGCATCGCGCTGCCCCGCACAGTTCGGCCGTTGCCATGTCGAAGATCCACCGCTGGTCGATACCGGCGACAAGCACATGGTCGCCTGTCACCTTCATCCAGCGAAGGACGCCACATAGACAGGCCGGGAGATTTGCCAGGACCGAGCTTCGGCTCTGGTCCCCGAGTAAACGTCGAATCATTCAGCGGCGGGAGAACATGAGCCAGAATCATCACGATTATTGGAATGTCACGCCGGACGAGGTTGAGTCGATCGCGCTGGGCGCCGGCATCCTCGGCACCGGCGGCGGCGGGAACCCCTATCTGGGGAAACTCCGCCTGTGGGAAACGATGAAGCGCGGCGGGCGACCCAAGGTCATCTCGCCCGACCAGGTGCCGGATGAGGCGCGCATTTCCACGGTGGGCGGCATGGGCGCGCCGACCGTTGGGATTGAACGGTTGTCGCAGGGGGAGGAAATGTTGGGAGCAGTCAAGATGCTGGAGCAGCATCTTGGCGCTCCAATTCCCTACGTCATTTCGGGCGAGATCGGCGGCTCGAACAGCCTCTCGGCGCTGATTGTCTCGGCGCAAAGCGGGCGCATTGCGGTTGACGGCGATGGCATGGGGCGCGCGTTCCCGGAACTGCAGATGAACACATTCGTCATCGGCGGCATCCCCGTCGCGCCGCTGGCAGTCTGTGACGTGCGCGGCCAGTCGACGGTCGTCTCGCACGTGCTCAACGCCCGCTGGGCGGAGCGCATCGCGTGCGCGGTGACTGTGCAGATGGGCGGCTCTAGTGGGTTGGCGGCGCGCTCGATGACGGGTGCGGAAATGAAGCGCGCGGCCGTGTGGGACACGCTGACGCTTGCCAAAAAGCTGGGCGAAGTGGTGCGCCAGGCGCGCATACGCCGCGACGATCCGGCGCTGGCCGCAGCCGATACGATGAACGGGCAGATTCTGTTTCGCGGCAAGATCGTCGATGTGACGCGCCGCACCACGGCCGGTTTTGCGCGCGGCCACCTGCGCTTGCGCGCCAACAGCGGCAGCGACGAACTGGACATCGACATCCAGAACGAGAACCTGATTGCGCGCCGGGACGGCGAAGTGATCGCTGTCGTGCCCGACCTGATCACGCTGGTGACCGAGGATGACGGCGAGCCGGTCGGCACCGAGGTGCTGCGCTACGGCCTGCGCGTGGCCGTGCTGGGCATGCCATGCACGCCGCAGCTGCGAACCGAGACGGCGCTGCAATTCGTTGGGCCGCGCGCTTTTGGCTACGAGATTGACTATAAACCACTGGCCGGCCGATGGCCGGGCCGGGTGAATTAACCAGGAGACTTTCTCTATGCACATTGGCATTGACGTCGGGAGCACCAACACAGACGCCGTTTTGATGAAAGGCACACAGGTCGTGAGCTGGTACAAGACGCCGACCACACACGACGTGACCTCGGGTATTACGAGCGCGCTGACCAACCTGCTGGCGCAGTCCGGCGCCAAGCCATCCCAGGTCAATGCCGTGATGATCGGCACAACCCATTTTACGAACGCCGTGGTTGAGCGGCGCCGCCTGAGCCAGGCAGCCTGCATCCGGCTTGGCCTGCCGGCCACTGCGGCCCTGCCGCCGATGATCGACTGGCCGCCCGACCTGCGCGAGACGATTGGCAATCACTGGTACCTGGCACATGGCGGCCACGAGTTCGACGGGCGCGTGATCATGCCGTTCGACGAGCAGGAGATTCGCGGAATCGCGCGCCAGATCCGCGCGAAGGGCGTGGATTCAATTGCGATTTCAGCCGTTTTCTCGCCGGTTGATCAAGCGCACGAGCATCGCGCCGCGCAGATCGTCGCCGAGGAAATTCCCGGCGCTGATCTTTCCATCTCTTCGGAGATCGGGCGCATCGGCTTGCTGGAGCGCGAGAACGCGGCGATCATGAACGCTTGCCTGCGCGATCTGGCCAAGGCGATTGTCAACTCGTTCCGACAGTCGCTGAAAGAAATGCAGATTGATGCGCCGTTCTACATCAGCCAGAACGATGGGACGCTGATGAGCGCGGACTATGCCGAGAAGTACCCGGTCTTCACCTTTGCCTCGGGGCCGACGAACTCGATGCGCGGTGCGGCGTTCCTCTCCGGCGTGAAGGAAGCGATGGTCGTCGATATCGGCGGCACCACCTCCGATGTTGGCATGCTGGTGCATGGCTTCCCGCGCGAGGCATCGCTGGCCGTGCAGGTCGGCGGCGTGCGCACGAACTTCCGCATGCCCGATGTCTACTCGTTTGGACTGGGCGGCGGGAGCCTGGTGCGGCGCGACCCGCTCTTGATCGGACCGCAGAGCGTCGGCTACGAGTTGACGAGCAAAGCGCTGATCTTTGGCGGCGACGTGCTGACGACCAGCGACATCGCGGTAGCTGCGGGCGTGGCCGATTTCGGCGACAAACAGCGCGTGGCCGGTCTTGACCCGGCGTTCGTACAGGACGCGCTCGACCGGATACAGACGATGGTCGCAGAAGCGGTTGACCGCATGAAGACGAGCGCAGCGCCGATCCCCGTCATCCTGGTCGGCGGCGGCAGCGTGCTGATCTCCAAACCGGTGCAGGGCGCGTCGGAGGTGATCAAGCCTGAGAACTACGCCGTGGCTAATGCGATCGGTGCGGCCATTGCGCAGGTGGGCGGCGAAACCGACCGCGTCTTTTCGCTCGAGAAACTGACGCGCGACCAAGCGCTCGACCAGGCGAAACAAGAAGCGATCGAAAAGGTGCTGGCGGCCGGAGCCGAGCCGGGCAGCGTGCAGATCGTGGAGGTGGAGGAAGTGCCGCTGGCATACCTGCCGAGCAGCGCAATTCGCATGCACGTCAAGGCCATCGGAGACCTGAGAATAGAAGGTTAGCAGGGCATACCAGAAGAGGTTGGCATGAGAGAATTGCGCGCGCAGAATATTCGGGACATCGCGCTGGGCGCGGCCGTGCTGGGCACCGGCGGCGGCGGCGATCCCTACATCGGGATGCTGATGGCCATCCAGGCGATCGAAGAGTACGGCCCCATCCATTTGTACTCGCTCGACGAGATTGCCGACGACAGCCTGATCGTCCCGTCGGCGATGATGGGCGCGCCGACCGTCATCGTGGAAAAGCTGCCGAAGGGCGATGAAACCATTGCGGCGTTCCAGTCGCTGGAGCGCTATCTGGGCCACAAGATTGACTACACCATGCCGATCGAGGCGGGCGGCATGAACTCGATCATGCCACTGACCGTGGCCGCGCGCCTGATGCTGCCGGTGGTTGACTGCGACGGCATGGGCAGGGCCTTCCCCGAAATACAGATGGTCACGCAAACCCTCTATGGCATTTCGTCGACGCCGTTTGCGATGGCCGATGAGAAAGGCAACAGCGCGCTGCTGACCACGACTGACAATCGCTGGACCGAAACATTTGCACGCACGCTCACCGTCGACATGGGCTGCACCGCCTTTATCGCCTGTTACGCGACCAGGGGCCAGTTATTGAAACAAGCGGCCGTGGCGGGCACGCTTAGCTTTGCCGAACAGATCGGGCGGACGATCCGCGAGACGCAGGCCGCGCACGGCGATGCGATTGAAGCCGTGCGCGAACTGACGCACGGCTTCCGAATTTTCCAGGGCAAGGTGATCGATATCCAGCGGCGCACGGTCGCGGGTTTTGCACGCGGCGAAGCGGTACTGGAGGGCACGCATGCGGACAGCGGTCACGAGCTGCGCGTCCAATTCCAGAACGAGCACCTGGTGGCCATGCGCGATGGCGAAGTGGTCATGTCAGTCCCAGACCTGATCACGATGCTCGACCAGGAAAAAGGCGAACCGGTCACGACCGAGGGGCTGCGCTACGGCTTCCGCGTGGTGGTGCTGGGCATCCCGTGTGATGCGAAATGGCGAACGCCGGCCGGACTCAAGCTGGTCGGACCGCGCTATTTCGGCTATGCGATCGACTATGTGCCGGTAGAGCAACGATTCCGGAGCGAATAGGGGCTGGTATGCCTGAAAAGCTGGTGCTGACTGAAGATGAGGCGTTGGAACTGTTGTCATTTCTGGTGATGGCCGCGCGGACGATGGTAGGCGAGCCCAACGAATATGCCCCGTTGCGTTTGCTAACCGCGGCCGGGCGTCTGAGCGATTTCATCGTGGAGCGCGTGACGCCGGAGACCAGAGTGCTTTTGAGCGGCCCGCTGAAGCAAATACCGCAAACGGCGACCCGCATGGCCGATGCGGACGGCTATGCGAAGCAGCTCGATGCTGTCTGCGCTGCGGTCGCTCAACATCTGGTCCGGCATTTCGGTCTTGAGCGAGGCATCCGATGAGTTCTAATCCAGTGCTTGAGGCCATTCGGACGCGTCGTGTCGTCCGAGCGTTAACTGACGAGCCGGTCGGGCGCGCACAGTTGGAAGATATTTTGAAAGCCGGGCGCTGGGCGCCGAGCGGAGGCAACCGTCGCCTGCACCGCTATGTAGCCGTGCATGATCCGTTGACGCTGCGCCTGCTGCGTATGGTCTCGCCGGGGATGCTGCAAAAACCGCAAGCTATCGTCTTGATCTGTATAGACTGGCAGCGTGTCGGCGCTTATGGCCTGTCGTCGACCAGCACAGGCCTTTATGTCGACGTAGGCACCGCCGCGCAGACGATGCTACTCGCGGCCCATTCGCTGGGCCTGGCTTCAGGTATCGTGACCTCATTTCCGAAGGCTGGCGTGCGAGCGGTGCTGAATTTGCCGGCACAGCTTAGTCCGGAGTTATTTGTCTGTCTGGGCCATGCTGCGCCCGGCGGCCCTGCGCCTATGCGTACCTGGGGCAAGATCACCTGGCAAAGCTTGGTCGATTGGGAGCGCTTCCCGGGGACGCCTTCAGCCGCGCCGGAGCCGGCGCAAGCCGAGTCAGAACGATTGTGAAGACCGGTCGAATCCACCCGATGTGACGATGTAACCGGCAGCTCGGATCGATGCTGAATTGTAGAAAGATCACGCGATCGATTGCCGTGTGGATACGATGCGATAGGTCGTAAGATCACAGATTGGAGTTCTGTCGAGCAAGTTTCAAGCAGTGAGGTGCAACCAGCAGGTATTTAAAGTCCGTTTTAAGCCCTGACTCTCCCATCTTCTCAGACATGATTTGGGATATCCTCACCGAAACATAAACGGCCATTGTTACAATGGCCGTTCGTACTTTGGAACGTTAAACAAGCGGAGTCGATGGAAATACCCTCCTTACTATGTCATCAGTTAGGCTGCTGCCCGCCAGCACGAAGGCGGGTTGGGCGTGTGCCGATGCTCCGTGAGAGGATGACACCCTCGGATCGCTGATCAGCCTGCCAGGGGGTCACCGCTGGGCTGATCGCCGTGTTTCAATTCGGAACTGCTGCCCATCACTGACCCATTCGACCGTGCCGTCCACATCCGTACTATACGTCACAATCCCTCGTTGCCATAACCAATCTGACAATTCCGGGTTCGCATTCTCACCTCCGCCTTTCGCGCGAGCTGAGCTGATGACCAACTGAGGGGATAAGGCCTCTATGAGGTTGACCGGCAACGGCTGCAGCGGCTTGGCCTCTGCATAATATCCAAGCCTCAGACCGACGACGTGCTGTTGAGGGATGGGTGCCTGCGCGCGATCGAGATCGAAATAGAAGCTGGACTGACCGTAGTCCAAACGGAGCGCCAGCCCCTCGCGCTCATCGCCGACCTGGGCCACCGTCAGCAGCGTGCCATCGCCCAGATCGAATGCTAGGCCCTCCACCGCTTGGGCCACCGGGATTCGTTGCTGCGCAATCAACTGATTCCACCGCTCAATCGCCGTCGCGCGTCGGGTCACGGGTGGCGCTACGATCTGAGCAACGTGGTAACGTTCGAGCACCGCGATGAGCCCTGTCAGCTTATCCTCGACCGCGCGATTCAGCACTACGAGCGCAACCTCGCGTGAGTAGAATGGAAGTTGTCGCCCAATTGCATCGTTCAAATTGTTGGGGCTTGGGCCCCCATCCAGAACGACCAACCGTCCACTCGGCGTTTTGACCAGAGTCGCCTCACCACCGCGCACGCTAACGAAGGTAAGGTGTAATAATCCATCGGGCTGCGAAAGGGCGGCAAGGCCCAGCAACAGCCCCGCGAAGGCGACAGGCATCAAGGGCCAAAGTCTGGGTTGCCGGGGTTTGGATGGGCGGGCGACTTGAGGCGGCCGCTCTTTTTGTAACCAATAGACGGTGAACGCCACCAGTACGATGACATACAGCACGACAACCGCCAGAGGGACGGCATCGGTCTCGAGCGCCGCAAAGGGAAGGGCCGCGGCCCCTTCGACCACCCCCGTCGTCCAGGCCAGGAACGGCCAGGCGAGCCAGCCCATCGCCTGCCCCAGCGCGGGCGAGATCATCCCGCCCAACACCACCAGCAAGCCGGTGCCCATGATGGCCGGCTGTGCGGGTAGAACAAGGGCATTGACCAGTAGGCTAAGCCAGGCGACCGTATGAAAGTTATAGACGATAATGGGCAGGGTCGCCACCGTCGCCGCGAGGCCAGTCGCTCCATCACTCAAGCCGAGCCCCAGCACATACCGCCCGCTATCTGATTGAACGCGCCGCTCTACCCATCCACTCAATCGCTGGTCGAGCCTTGTGGCGAGCAGAATGATCGCCAAGGTTGCCGCAAACGAGAGCTGAAAACTGATGCTCCAGAGCACATACGGCGAATGCAGGGCCATCACGTCGGCGGAGAGGATCAGCGCATCGAGCGCGTACGCGCGCCGCCCGAAAACGGGGCCGAGTAACAGGCAGACCGCCATGATGCCCGCGCGGGTGACCGAGGCGCTGGCGCCGACGAGAACGACGTACAAAATGATGCCGAGTGTCACGAGCGCCCACGCGTGGCGTTTCCGCACGATCAGCCGGGCCAGCACGAAAAAGAAGCCCGCGGCGATGGCGATATTGTAGCCCGACAGCGCGAGGATATGCGTGGTGCCGGTCCGGTTGAAGGCCTCGCGGGTCTGATCCGGAAGATCGCGATCAATGCCCAGCAGAACCCCCGTCAGCAGTGAGGCCTGCGGCTCGGGCAGGCTCTGGCTGATCGTCGCGTGCGCGCGGTCGCGGAGGGTGAAGAGCCAGGCCCAAAGCGGATTGCCCTGACCGCTGCCGATCAACCGGCTGCGCGGGTGATCGAGCAGCGAGTAGATGCCCTGCTGGGCCAGGTAGGCCCGATACGAGAAATCGGTCAGTTCGGGAGGCGTACGGAGCGCGCCGGTCAACTCGACTTGATCGCCGTAGTGGTAATCGGCAGTGCGCGGCAAGTGGACGAGCACCGTGCCTTCGATCATCAGCCAATCACACGCGGGGGCACAGCGATCGGCGCCCACATGCAGGCGGGTGACCTCAACCCGCAGGTCTGTCGAACGGTCCCGCACATCCGGTGGACTGGCGACCACCCCTTGTAACGTCACCGGTCCGCTATCGTGATAGCGCGTCAAGGCGGCCCGTTGAGTCGTGAAAGCGGCTTGATAGCGAACCAATCCAAGCAGAAAGCAGAGGCCACAGAGGAACAGCGTCACGCCGCGCCGATCACGCCACAGCCATAAAGCGGCGAGCGGCACCAGGCTGAAAAGCAGAAGGAACTCGGGCGGCCAAACCACCTGCAGGAGGCCGGCCACCGCCAGGCCCGACAAAAACGTCAGCGAAGCAGACCAGAGGGGAGGGATGGCGAAAGGCGCGGATGATCTTGGATCCGGTGCGCTCTGCACGGGATTGACCTCG
>JACQEC010000134.1 GCA_016200765.1 Chloroflexota bacterium
GGCTCTCACTGAAAGTTAAGGCTCAGCAAACCGCTAAATCGCTGTACCAAGTCAAAACCGATTTGTGGCGCGACTACCTGCGCGCCGAACTGCGTAGCCCCCACATTCCTGCCTTTCAGCCCATCTAAGCGAAAGTCCTATAAGGATAAGCAGGTCATCAGCGCCACGCTCACGCTGGAACGGTTTGACATGCAGACCAAGCAGGTGAAGGCGATTGCCGAAGACGGCCTACAGCCGGCCGTCAGCCCCGACGGCAAGCGCCTGGCCTACATCAAGACCGATCAGGATACGTTTGTGCAGAACCTGATGGTGTCCGACCTGAACGGCGGGAACGCCGTCATCATCGTCCCCGGCGGCACGATGGGCGGCAGTCTGCACGCGCCGCGCTGGACGCCCGACAGCCGCCATATCCTGTTCGCCGCGCCGAACATCTTTAGCAGTCGCTATCAGCGCAATGACCCGCCGCCCAATTTACGCTGGCCGGCCTCTATATCGTGGACGCCAACGGCAAGAACGCGCACTGGCTGCACCGCGAGGGCGGCCACGGGCGGTTGGACTGGAAGAAGTGACGGGCGGCCTAAGCGGCTAATTCGGCCTGCAATCTTTCGTAGGCTTCCCACGGCACAAAAACGCCGCCGAGCGTGTTGGTCTTCGTCAGGCCGTGAAAGTCACTGCCGCCGGTGAGAATCAGACGGTATCGCTCGGCGATTTTCATCAGGCCAACCATGGCGCTGGTCGGGTAGTGGTAGTAATAGACCTCAATGCCGCGCAGACCGGCGGCCACGAGTTCCGGCACCAGCGTTTCAGGATTGACGGTCTTGATCATCGCGCCGGAGGCGTCGAAGTAGTAGGGATGCGCCAGCACGGGCACGCCGCCGCTTTGGCGAATCGCCTCGACCGCCTCGGCGGGCGACAGTTTGAGCCGCTCGACATAGGCCGGACCGCTTCGCCCGATGTACTTATCAAACACCTCGCCGATGTTCGCGGCATAGCCGGCTTCAAGGATCGCGCGCGCGACGTGGGGGCGGCCAATCGAGCCGCCGCGCGCGAACGCGACCACCCGCTCCCACGCGATGGGCATCCCCAGCGCGGTCATCTTATCCACCATGCCCTGCGCGCGCGCGCGGCGGCCATCGCGCAGGCGCTGCAGGAGGGCCTGCAGGGCGCCGCCGGGGACGTCTTTGAAATAGCCGAGCACATGCACTTCGCCGCCCGGCACGTCGCAGTTGACCTCAATGCCGGGGATGATCGTCAGGTTGTTGCCGCGGTTGGCTTCGATGGCGGGCGCAATCCCCTCGGTGGAGTCGTGGTCGGTGATGCCCAGCACATCCAGCCCCGCGCGCTTCGCCTCGGCAATCAACTCGGCCGGAGTGAACGTGCCATCAGAGGCGGTGGTGTGGGCGTGTAAATCGGCTTTCTTCATGGGATGGTCCTTGGTTAGAATGACAGTTGCGCTAGAGAATTCATTCTAGCATGTGATAGGGGCGCGCGCAATTGTGGCGAACCTATTTTCGTGATACAAAATTGACAGAAAGTGAGGTATAGCAGTACCATAAGGCCACACGGTTTCACTGCACACATGTTCTACGCAATTCGATGGACATATTATGTGGTGCGAGAGTAACGCGCCATTTTTTGTCTCTACGCTCAATTAAGGACAAGTCATGCCACGAAAAGCAAACGCCAATCGGCAGGCTGAACAGGGAAGGCCGATACAAATTCCTGTGCACTGGGGCACCGTTGATCATTTGCCTACTATATACGCCAATCAGTTGTTCATCACTAATGCTGGGCAGGAGGTTTATCTTGTCTTTGGCGAGATTACACCTCCGGTTGTTGTGAACCCAGCGGATTTGCCCAAACAACTAGAGATAAAGCCCGTTGCGAAGATTGCAGTTTCGCGCGAGGCTATGCTCAAGTTCAGCGAAGCTATCAACTCGATTGCTCAGAACCTCCCCAGCACAACACCCGAAGTGGAGGAAAACAAATGATTGCAAACTCAATCACCTGGAGCCGACAGACGGCGAAATCAACGGCTAAGGAGAAGATAATAGCGGAGGCAAATATTGAGTCTCACTCTCAGCCACAAGCATTTTCAGTTCTCGTGAGGCCTCATGGCCACGTGGAAATCATCGAGATTGACCCGGAGCAATCATGGTACTGGTCTGATGAATGGCAGGCCGCAGAACGCGAAGCAGATGAGGATTTGCGTTCTGGCCGGTATAGTGACTTCAATTCAATAGACAAATTGATTGCTTCGCTGAAATCCTCAATGGAAGCGTGATGCGTTTCCGCAAAAGTGAGCGTTTTCAAAAAGCCTTCAAGAAACTCTCGCCGGACATGCAAGCGAAGACAAAAAAAGCCTTGTCCAATTTTGCATCTGATACGACTCGTCACTCACTCTGGTATAAACCCGTCAAGGGCAGGAAGAACATATGGGAGTTTCGAGTCAACGGCGGATTCCGCATAACGATTGAGTGGGACCGCGATCCTCAGTCGCAAGAGTTGATCTGTGTACTTCGGAATGTGGGATCACACGATATTGTGAAAAAGTCACCCTAAATCAGGCGTTAGCGAACTCTAAAGAGCAGAACAGAGAGCAACAAGCCTACGAACGCTTCGTAGGCTTGTTGCTTTCCGACCATGTTTTTTTGCGCGATAGGGCTTTCCTGAATACAATACCCTCCGACAGCGGTTTGGGCTTGCGCTGTCTATTCTTGTGGGGGAGGAACGGATGAATCAAGAAGAGAACGTCAAGCACCTCATCGGCGAATGGGAACACGGCGCGATGAACCGCCGCGAGTTCTTCGAGCGCGCGCTGTTCCTGCTGGGCAGTGTAACCGCCGCAGAAGCGTTGCTCGCCGCCTGCTCCCCCGCCGCCGCGCCGGCCGCCACTGCTTTGCCGTCCGTGGCTCCCGCCGCGACCGCAACGGCTGTGCCCACGGTCGCCCCGACAGTCGCGCCGACCCGCCCGCCGCAGCCGACGAACCCGCCACCCCTCCCGCCCGTCACCAGCCGGATCCCCGGCTTTGTGGACGCTTCAGCCGTTGATACGTCGCAGGTCACCTACTCCAGCGGCGATGTGAAGATGATGGCCTATCTGGCGAAGCCGAAGAGCGGCGGCCCGTGGCCGGGCGTGATCGTGATTCACGAAAACCGCGGGCTGACCGACCACATCAAGGATGTGACGCGCCGCATCGCCAACCTCGGCTATGCCGCGCTCGGCGTGGACCTGCTCTCGCGGCTCGGCGGCACGCCGAAGTTCGACCCTCCGGCGGACCCGACGCAAGCCATCAACTCGCTGAAGCAGGAGGATGTCAACGCCGACCTGGTGGCCTCGGCGGCGTTCCTGAAGGCCCAGTCGTTCGTCAAGCCCAAACTTGGCTCGGTTGGCTTCTGCTGGGGCGGCCACAACTCGATACAGGCCGCGATTCGCAGTAAAGACGTGGTCGCTTGCGTCATCTTCTACGGGCGCAACCCAGCGCCGATTGACGACGTTCAGCAGATCGCCGGCGCGACCATCGGCAACTATGGCGATCAGGATCAAGGCATCACGCCCGGCGTGCCCGCGCTCGACGCGGCGATGAAGAAGTACAACAAGCCGTTTGAATACAAAATCTACCCCGGCGCGAACCACGCTTTCTTCAACGACACCGGCCCGCGCTTCCACGAAGCCTCGGCCAAAGATGCGTGGGCGCGGCTGGTGGATTTTTACAAGAAGCAACTCGCATAAGGTGAACCCCAATGGGCACTCTGCTTGGCCGTGATGGCCTCTGGTTTGAGCCGGTTGAAAACTGGGAACAGCTCCCGCCCGGCTGGGCGTTTGTGGATGTGGCGGGTGTGGCGGTGGATTCCAAAGACAACGTCTACGTCTTCAACCGCGGCGAGCACCCCGTGGTCGTCTTTGAGCGCGATGGCCGCTTCCTGCGCTCGTTTGGCGAGGGGCTTTTCAGCGCGCGCACGCACGGCATCCACATCGGCCCCGACGATGCGGTCTATTGTGTGGACGATGGCCGCCACGTGGTGCGCAAGTTCACGCCGGAAGGCCAACTGTTGCTGACCTTGGGCGACCCCGACAAGCCCGCGCCCAAGTGGCAGGGCGAGCCGTTCAACCGTCCCACGCACGTGGCCGTTTCGCCCATCAGCCGCGACCTCTACATCTCCGATGGCTACGGCAACTGCCGCATCCACCGCTTCAGCGCGGAGGGGCGCCATATCCTCTCGTGGGGCGCGCCGGGCAGTGACCCCGGCCAGTTCATTCGCCCGCACAATGTGGTGATTGACCGCGCTGGGTTGGTCTATATCGCCGACCGCGAGAACCACCGCATTCAGGTGTTCGACCCTGACGGCAAGTTCCTGACGATGTGGAACAACATCCACCGCCCCGATGGCATCGCCCTCGACGCGGAGGGGCATTTCTACATCGGCGAGTTGAACGCGATGGAGGGCATGGAGGGCTGTCCGGGGCTGGGGCACCGCGTGAGCATCTACAACCTGCAGGGGCAGTTAGAGGCGCGCTTCGGGGACGCCGAAGAGGGCGAAGGCCCAACGCAGTTCATCGCGCCGCACGGTGTGGCGGTGGACTCGCAAGGCGCGCTCTACGTGGGCGACGTGGCCTATACCATCCGCGGCCGAAACCTGAACCCGCCGCGCCATCTGAAGTGCTTCCGCAAGTTCCGGCGCGTGCGCTGAAGCCGCGCGCCGTTTGTAAGCCGCCTCACTTGCAGGCACTTGACGAGGGCTGTAGAATAGAGGTTGCAGGTTGACCGGGGCGCAGTGAACTGCGCCCTTTGTGCGCTTAGGACTTTGTTGATAAGGATGAAAGTGATTGTATGGAACAGTTGATGATTATCGGCTCCGGGCCGGCAGGGCTGACGGCGGCGATCTACGCGGCGCGCGGCTTTCTGAACCCGCTGTTGATCACCGGCAATGAACTCGGCGGCCAGATTGCCACCACGACCGACGTGGACAACTTCCCCGGCTTCCCGAACGGCGTGACCGGGCCTGAACTATACGACCAGATGCAGAAGCAGGCCGAGCGTTTCGGCACGCGCACCGTCTTCGATGAGGTGGTTGCAGTGGACCTGCTACACCACCCGTTCAAGATTCGCACCACCAGCGACGAATTCGAGACGAAGGCGCTGATTATCGCCACCGGCGCGTCGCCGCGCAAATTGGGCGTGCCGGGCGAAAACGAGTTTCTGGGGCGCGGCGTTTCCTACTGCGCCACCTGCGATGGGTTCTTCTTCCGCAACAAAGAGGTGATGGTCGTCGGCGGAGGCGACAGCGCCCTGCAAGAGGGGCTGTTCCTGACCAAGTTCGCCAATCGCGTGCGCATCATCCACCGCCGCGAGTCCCTGCGCGCCGGGCCGTCACTGCAGGAGCGCATGAAGAAGAACGAGAAGATGCAGGTCGTGTGGAACTCGGCCATCCGCGAGATACAGGGCAACGGCGCGGTGCAGACGGTGAAGTTGGAAGATACCCGCACGGGCGCGCAGAGCGAGACCCCGGTCAGCGGCGTGTTCGTCTATATCGGTCACGAGCCCAACACGGGGCTGTTCAAAGACCAACTGGCGATGGATCACGAGGGCTACCTGATCGCGGACGCGCGCCTGCACACGAGCATCCCCGGCGTCTTTGCCGCCGGAGAGGTGCACGACAAAGTCTTCCGACAGGCGATTGCCTCCGCCGGATACGGCTGTATGGCCTCGATGGAAGCCGAAAAGTTTCTGGCCGAATTAGAGCACAACGGGTATCCCGATGCCAACCGTCAGCCTTAACGGGGAGCAGATCTACTACGCCGAACGGGGCAACGGCGGCCTGCCGGTCGTTTTGGTTCACGGCGCGGGCGGCTCGCATCAGGGCTGGCTCGCGCCGCTGGGCGCGCTGGCGGGCTGTACCTGCTACGCGCTCGACCTGCCCGCGCACGGCCAATCCAGCGGCAAGGGCCGCGACAGCATCCCCGCCTACGCCGATGTGGTCGCCGGATTTCTCGACGCGCTGGGACTCTCGTCCGCGGTCATCGCCGGGCACTCGCTGGGCGGCGGGGTTGCGTTGTGGCTGGCTCTGCGCCAGCCGGAGCGCGTGCGCGGCCTGATACTGGCCGGCACCGGCGCGAGACTGCGCGTGCACCCCAACATCCTGCAGGCCGCGAAAGAAGGCCGCCCGATCTCCACGGCGCTGGTCGGCGGCGCGGGCGCGCCCCCGCCGACCGCCAGTGCGCCCCCCCGCGCTCGACCCGGCGGTGGTCTATGGCGACTGGTTGGCGTGCGACACGTTCGACGTGATGGCGCGCGTGCACGAGATCGCTTGCCCGACGCTGGTCATCGTCGGCGCGAACGACAACATGACCCCGCCGAAGTATGCCGCTTTCATGGCCGACCGGATCAAAGGCTCGCGTCTGGTCACGATTGCCGACGCCGGCCACAGCCCGATGCGCGAAAAGCCCGCCGAGGTCGCAGAGGCGATGCAAGCGTTCATCAACGCCTCCCCGCAAACGTCGTAAGCCACTTCCTGTCAAGCCATCGGGATATGTTACCCAGTCAGCGTTTCCGTTTCGTCGGTGTGGGCTTGTTCATTTGAGCCACCGTCGTGCGCTGTGTGGCGGTCGGCGTGGCGGAGCTATCTATGATTCGCTATTTCGTAAGTGCAGGCGATCCGGAAGTGGGTGATATGTTCGACCCTTACATTTGGGCTCCCTGGGGGTTGGGGAAACGCTTGAAAGTCATCCGGCACAAGAATTACGGGATTGGCTTGACGTTACTGCTCATTCAGTATTACGTCGAAGGGCGATTCCCAACCTTCGGCCCGGAACAGTTGAAAGTGAGAAACTATTCAACGAAGAACAAAGATATTGCTGTTGCCATTCCCGTCACGCGACATGAGTTTCATCAGGTTGGCGACATCCCGCGCAAACAGTTTATTGTTCGCTCGACGCTGGAAGCGATAGACGCGGTGCAAGCGCGCTTAGCCAAGAGAAAGCTCGACATCGATTTTGAGTCATTGCGCCAGGATGTAGAAAAGATCAGTGAAGAGTATCTAGCCGGCTGAACTGAAATGATACGGAGTGAACAAACGCCTTCCTATGAGCCGCCCGCAGAACGCTCGTTTGCGGTGGCTGAATTTCCCACTCTTCCATTACCGCACTAGCGCCTCACACGGCGCGCATCAGCACTCGCACCTTAACAACTCAATAGTGACGCTGAAGCTTAGGTGGCTACCTGCTCCGGTACTAGCTTCGAAGGCGGCAACTTGAACTGTTTGCTGCCCCAGGGAATGGCTTTCAGATCAGCGCCAATGCCTAGCCGGTCTAACTGGTTACGCATGAACCGGAGCGCGCTTTGTCCTTCTGGTAAGTCCTTCACGCCCACATCATAGGCCAGCTTGAATAAAGAGCAGGCCCCTTGCGTAACATCGGCAAAGCGATCTGCGTTTCCTTGGCCAGCACATGCTACACGGCTATCAGTAGACCGGATCAAAGGCTCGCGCCTCGTCACCATCGCCGACGCCGGCCACAGCCCGATGCGCGAAAAGCCCGCCGAGGTCGCGCAGGCGATGCAGGCGTTCATCAACTCCTTCCCGCAAACGTCGTAAGCCACTTTTGACGCTTCACCCGCGCGCCAGTATAATGACCCAATAGCGTTGTCGAAGATCATTTGGGAGGAAACATCACGTCATGGTTAAACGAACCTGGCAGCCGCGTGTGCGCCGTCGCGCGCGGGTGCATGGATTCCGCCAGCGCATGGCATCACCCGGCGGGCGCAAGGTCATCAAGGCCCGCCGCGCGCATGGCCGCAAGAAGCTTTCGGTCTAGGTCGTTGGACGGTTCGATGGTTGGGTGGTTGGCTCTGACCGCCTGACCGTCTGCCTATGCACCGGCTGAAAGACAGCGCATCGTTCGAGCGTGTTTATCGCGACAGCCGGTCGTGGGCCACGCCTCTCTTGGTGTTGCGAGCCTCTCCGAATGATCTCCCCCACAGTCGCATCGGCTATTCGGTTAGCAAGCGAATCGGCAAGGTGGTGGCGCGCAACCGGCTCAAGCGCCGGATGCGCGAGGCGGTGCGCGCGCGCTTGCCGCGGCTCGCGCCGGGCTGGGACATGGTGCTGATTGCGCGCGCGCCCAGCGGCGAGGCCGCCTTCGGCGAGATCGGGCAGGCGCTCGATCTGCTGTTCAGCCGCGCCGGTTTGTGGGCGCAACGCCCGCCAGAGGGTTCGACAGGATGAAGTGGGTTGTGCTGGGCTTGATCCGCCTCTACCAGATGACCATTTCGCAGATCGTGCCGTCGTCGTGCCGCTTCACGCCTTCGTGCTCGCAATACGGCTATGAGGCGATCAGCAAATACGGGGTCGCGCGCGGCGGTTGGATGGCGGTTAAGCGCATCGGGCGCTGTCACCCGTTTAATCCGGGGGGATTCGATCCGGTACCGTAAGTTCAATTTTTGATGGTTGATTTTAGATTTTTGATTGAATCACCCAATCTAAAATTCCCCGAGGGGGTTCTTTGAAGATTGTTTCGTTTCTGTTTTTGATCGGGTTGCTGGCGGTCTTGACGGGCTGTGGCGGCTCGGCGCCGCCGGTCGGCTGGGCGAAGCCGGTCATCTCCGGCGGTACGCTGTATATCGGCTCGACGGGCGGGCGGGTTTACGCGCTCGACCCCTCCACCGGCGCAAAGAAGTGGCAATTCCCTGCGGAAAACAAATCCGTGGGCGTCCTCTACGCTTCGCCGATTGTCGCCGACGGCTTTGTGCTGGTCGGCTCAGACGATAAGCAGCTCTACGTGCTCAAAAGCGACAGCGGCGAGAAAGTTTGCCAGTTTGGCACCGGCGACGCGATTATCGCGACCCCGGCCTATGCCGACGGCGTGATTTACGTCAGTTCATCGGACGGGATGCTCTACGCCGTTGATCCTGACCAGCGCAATGACAAGGGCCAGTGCGGCAAGAAGTGGGAGTTCGCCGCCAAGAGTAAAATCTGGGCCGAGCCGCTGATTGTGGGCGACAACATCTACATCGCCTCGCTCGACCACCATCTCTACGCCCTGAACCGCCAGACGAGGGCTTTGCTCTGGGACTTCGAGGCCGGGGGCGCGATTGCCTCCTCGCCCAGGGCCGGCGACGGGCTAATCTACTTCGGCGCGTTCGACACCAAAGTCTATGCGGTCAACGCGCAGACCGGCCAGAAGGTCTGGGAGTTTGCGACCGGCAACTGGGTCTGGGCTGACCCGCTGGTGCTCGCCGATCGGGTCATCGTCGGCTCGCTGGACAACAACGTTTACGCGCTCGACGCGAAGACCGGCGCGCAGAAGTGGGTCTTTGCCACCGGCGCGGGCGTGCGCGCGGCGGCAACCGGCAAAGAGGGCATCATCTTCGTCGGCTCGGAAGACCACAAACTGTACGCGCTCAACGTCAGCGACGGCACGAAGGTTTGGGATACGCCGTTTGACGCCGGCGACCGCATCCTCGCCTCGCCGACGCTGATCAACGGCACGGTGATTGTGCAGAACACCAACCACAAACTCTTCGCGCTCGACGCCGCCAACAAGAAAGAAAAGTGGCCGCCGTTTGAGGCCGATAAATAATTTTAGCCCCCGATCTAGTCGGGGGCTAAAATTCTTCCAGAGGTCGCCTATGTTCGATTTTCTCGGCATCATCCTAGATAAGGTCTTCATCGAGCCGCTGGTCAATATCCTCGTCGTGACCTACGCGCTGCTCGGCCACAACTTCGTGCTGGCGATCATCGCGGCCACGGTGCTGGTGCAGTTGGTCACGTGGCCGCTGACGATGAAGAGCCTGCAGTCGTCCAAGAAGATGACCGCGCTTCAGCAGTCGGACGAGTGGAAGTCGGCGCAGAAGAAGTACGCCAAGGACCGCGAGAAACTCTCGCAAGAGACGATGCGCATGTATAAGGAGGCGGGCATCAACCCGGCCGCGGGCTGTCTGCCAACCCTGATCCAGATGCCCCTGCTGATCGCGTTCTATTCCGCCATCAACAACCTGCTGGCGGTGAACCCCGAAAGCCTGCTCGACCTGACGCGCCACCTCTATCGCTCCATCCCGCTCATCGCCGAAATCGCCAAGCAGACGATTCCTTTGCAGAGCCAGTTTCTCTGGCTGAACCTCGCCCATCCCGACCCGTTTTACGTCATGCCGGTCTTGGTGGCGGCCAGCACCTGGCTCGGCCAGAAGTCGTTCAGCACCACGCCCAGCGCCGACTCGCAAGCGTCGGCGATGACCAACCAGATGCAGATCATGATGCCGGTCATGTTCGGCTTCTTCGCGCTCAGCTTCCCATCGGGACTGGCGGCCTACTGGATCATCTCGTCGGTGGTGCGCATGAGCATTCAGGGCTTTACGCAGGGCTGGGCTGGGGTTCTGCCGAACCTTAGCTTCCTCTCGGGGCTGGTGGACAGGTTCGGCCCGGCCACGGTGACAGCCGCCGTTCCCAAATCCCTGAAGCTGACGCCGCCCGCCCGCGAAGCGGCTCCGGCAGAGCCGCGCCCGGCGCGTCCTTTGCCCGGCAACAGGGTTGACGGCGCGCGGCCCAACGCAGAGCGCGGTTCGACCAACAACGGCAATCAATCCGCCGGCGCGAGCCGGAACGCCGCCAGCCGGCGTCAGCGGCGGCGTCAGTCGCGGCGATAATACTCGAAGAGGTCGGTTCAGTCTATGGACAAGAAGAAAAGCGTTGAGGCAGTCGGCAAAACATCCGAAGAGGCTATCGCCAGAGGGCTGGCCGAATTGGACATGTCGAGCGACGACGTGATCATCGAGATGCTAAGCGAAACGGCCAGTGAAGCGCGGGTGCGCCTGACGCCGTACCCGACCGAAGCCGGTCGGAGCACGCCGCGGCCGGTCATGGTGGGCGCCGACCTCGGCGCGGTCGGCAGGGATGTGCTGGAGCACCTGCTGAAAGGGCTGGGTCTGCGCGCCACCGTCGAGGTCAGCCGTGGGACGGTCTATGCCGAGGAGCAGGAAGAGGACAACCCGGAGCCGCCGTATATCCTGAACATCACCGGCAACGACTTGAGCCTGCTGATCGGGCGCAAGGGCGAAACGCTGTCGGCCTTGCAGATGATGACGCGCATCATCACCGCGCACAAGACCGGCCAGAACGCCAATCTGGTGGTGGATGTGGAGCATTACAAGGCGCGCCGCGAAGAGTCCTTGCGCACGCTCGCCCTGCGGCTGGCCGATCAGGTGCAGGTGAAGGGGCGCACGGTGGCGCTGGAGCCGATGCCGCCGAACGAACGGCGCATCATCCACATCGCCCTGCGCGACCACGCCGGAGTGACGACGCTATCCATCGGTGAAGGCGAAGAGCGGAAGGTGACGATTATCCCCAAGAAATAGCCCGGTTTCGCTGAACCGAGCAAAGGAGAGATGCCTATGAGATAAGCCGGAGTCACGTTAACCGGGTCACAAATGGAATTGTGCTAACTGTGCTATTCGTTCAAACCGCACACTTCGATTACTGGGGGGACAAGGAGGCAGTATGATGACGCTTAGAAATCTCTTGACGGTCTCATCCATCTTGGGCCTGCTCTTTGGACTTGGCGCTGTGCTCGCGCCTGGGCCCGTGACGTCGCTCTATGGTGCGAACCTTAATCTGTCCGGCACCGTGGTGGCGCAATTTTACGGCGCGGCGCTCATCGGACTGGGAACCTTGGGCTGGCTGGCTCGTGATTTTACCGATGCCCAGGCCCTGCGGGCAGTCGTTCTGTCCAGCCTTATTGCCGATACCATTGGTTTCCTCGTGGCTTTGCTGGGACAGTTGGCCGGTGGGGCGAACTCGTTGGGCTGGTCCACGGTGGTGATCTATCTGCTGTTGGCGCTCGGCTTTGCTTACTTCCAGTTCGTCAAACCGATTAAATCGTAAGCGACAAGAAGCGTAGCCCGGCGAACCATCAGCGGCTTCAAGGCGGCTGTCGGGAAGACGGGCCGGTAGGGGCGAAGCGGCACGCACGAATCACCGCGTGAACGAGCAGGCCCCCGACTATGATCGGGGGCAGGCCAATCGCGTGCGGCTTCGCCCTTAGCGGGCGTCCAGCGCGAAGGCGGGTGAGCATCTCTCACCCGCCGATTTTTTTGTGAGGCTTGCAGGGCGACCGTACCTTCCCGCCTTCTGCCTGTTAATCCGTTTTCCTAATCGGTTGAACCCTGCTACAATTCCCCCGCAGTGGATTATCTCGTCATCGGCCACATCACCAAAGACCTCCTGCCGGGCGGCGGCTACGCCATCGGCGGCACCAGCACCTACTCCGCGCTCTCGGCCCAGCGGCTCGGCCTGAACACGGCGCGGGCGGCGTCATATGATTGAGCAAATACGCGCTAAAATACAGGCTGGGCAATTTGAGTTTTCAAAACACGCCGTTGATCAAAGTATCCTGCGTCAAATCAGCA
>JACQEC010000135.1 GCA_016200765.1 Chloroflexota bacterium
GGACCCCGATACCGCCTACGACTTTCAAGGCGTCCTCAAGTTGTTCAGACGCTGAGCGCGAGCGAAGGTGGCTGACCGGCCTCTGCACAGCCTGAGTGTTTCAGCCATTCTGATTCGTGCGACCGCGCCCCGCCGTTTTATGGCGCAATTGCTTGCGGCTATCCTCTCGCATATAATGGACTCATGCAATGGCCGGTGCCGGTCTTGAGTCTGAGGGCGAAGCTCGTGGCGTTTGCCTGCATCACGCTCGCGCCGGTCGCATGGGTGGCCTTTCTCACCGCGCAGAACTACGTCTCGGCAACCCGCGCGCAAATCCTCAGCAGCAGCGCGGCCACCGCGAACGTCGCGGTCGCCAGCATTGACGACTTCGTTTCCTCCGCCGAGCGCCTGCTGTTGATTTTGGCGTCCTCCAACGCCGTCCAGTCCGATAATCCGGCGGCGATACAGGAGTTGTTTGTCCAGACCCTGCGGCTGTCGCCGGAGTATTTGAGCCTGTACATGCTCGACGCCTCCGGCCGTGTGGCGCGCCGCGTGCCGGACGAGGCCCTCGATCCGGACGAACTGCGCTATGGACAGCAGGCACAGCGCGAGGGTCGGACGGTCGTCTCCGGCCGGCTGGGCAGTCCGGCGCGCCTGACCGCTGTGCTCGCCGTCCCGATTCGCCGCAATCAACTGGTTGATGGGGCGCTCGGCGTCGAGTTTGCGATGGAGCGGCTTCAGCGCACCGTGGCCGATGCGGTCATGCGCGAACATGCCGTGGTGCTTCTGCTCGACTCCAATGCCCGCGTGCTCGTCGCCCCGGAGTCGCGGCTGTACGCCGAAGGCATTGACTGGATGAGCGTGCCGACCGTGCAGGCGGTGTTGCGCGGCGAGCAGGGCGCCGCGGAGTATCGCAACCCGGCCGATGGGCGGGTCTGGCTGGGAGCCTATGCGCCGGTGCCCCGCGCCGGCTGGGCGGTGCTCGTCTCCTACCTTAGCGATGTGATGTTTGCGCCCGCGCAGGCCGCCGCGCAGACCGCCGCGCTGTCGTTGGCGGGCGTCTTACTGCTGGCCGTGCTGATGGCGTTCTGGCTGGCCGCGCGCTTCACACAGCCGCTTGAGCAGGTCAAGGTGGCCGCCCTGTCCATCGCGCAGGGGCATTACGATCAGCGCGTGCCTCAAGCCATCCGCCCGCATGATGAAATCGGCCAACTCGCCGTCGCCTTCAACCAGATGGCGCAAGCCCTTCACGAGCAGATGGTCGCCTTGCAGAGCGCTCGTCAGGAGATTGAGCAGAAGGCCGGAGAATTACAGCAACTGCTCAACCGCAGTGTGCGCGTGCAGGAGGATGAGCGCAAGCGCATCGCCCAAGACATTCACGACGGCATCACCCAGATGCTGGTAGGCGCGATTTACGAGATGCAGGCGGCCCGGCAGGCGCTGACCGGTAGCGCCGCTGGCGACCTCGCGCCGGAGAAAATTGCCAGCGCGTTATCGCTCGTCAGCAACACCGTCTCGGAGATTCGCCGCGTCATCTTCGACCTGCACCCGACCGTGCTGGATGAACTCGGCCTGGTTCCCGCGCTGAAACGGCTGATCGAGACGAACTACCCTCACCCCCAACCCCTCTCCCTTCAAGGGAGAGGGGAGAGACTCACCGCCGAGGACAACGGGAATCGTCCCTCCGCGTCCTTGGCGGTGAACGATGCTCTTGCCTGCTCCCTCCAGGTTGAGGGCACGCCCCAGCGGCTGTCTGCGGCGCAGGAGTTGGCGCTCTACCGGATCGCACAGGAGGCGCTGAACAACGTGCGCCAGCACGCTCAAGCGCGCCAGGCCCGCATCACTTTGCAATTCGACCACGACGCAGGGAGCGGGCGCAGAGCGTCGGCGGCTGTTTTGAGCTGACGAGCGAGCCCGCTCTCGGCACCCGCATCGTCGTGACCGTCCCGCGACAACCGGTCACTGCGGTTGCGCCTTCGCATCCTGAGCCTGTCGAAGGGCCGCGTCCCGAGCCTGCCCCCGATCCAAGTCGGGGGCTGTCGAAGGATGTCGAAGGGCGCAACGGCGGCGGGGGAGGCGATAGCCTATGAGCGCGCCCATCAAACTGCTGATTGTGGACGACCACCCCGTGGTCCGCCGGGGCCTCCAGTCTATGCTGGCCGACGCGAAGGACGTGCAGGTCGTCGGCGAAGCCACCAGCGGCGCGGAGGCGCTGGCGCAGGTCGCGAAAATCAAGCCGGATGTGATCCTGATGGATATCCGGATGCCGGGCGCGGACGGCGTGCAGGTCACACGCCGCCTGCGCCGCGAACACCCCGATATCAAGATCATCATCCTGACCACCTACGACGACGACCAGCACCTGTTCAACGCGATTGAGGCCGGCGCGCACGCCTTCCTGACCAAGCACGCCGATTACGCCGACCTCGCCGACTCCATTCGCGCCGTCTATAAGGGCGAGCGCCTGCTCTCGCGCACCCTGTTCAGCAAGGTGCTCGACCAGTTTCAGGCGATGGCGCGCGCGCAGGCCATGCACGACAGCGGCTTGCGCGAGGACGAGGTCGAGTTACTGCGCCTGATCGCCGATGGCGCAACCAACAAGGAAGTGGGCGAGAAGCTGTTCTGGAGCGAGGTC
>JACQEC010000136.1 GCA_016200765.1 Chloroflexota bacterium
TGCTAGAGGTCTACGTGCCCCTGCGGCCGATGGGCTCGCCGCAGGTGCTGGGCGCGTATGAAATCTATCACGACCTGACGGTGGTCGAGTCGTCGGCGGCCAGCATTAGCCGCTTTGTCTGGTCGGAGGTTGGCGTCGGCTTTCTGCTCCTCTTCGGCGCGCTCTTCGCCCTCGTGCGCAACGCCTCAAGACAGCTGATCAGCCATAGCGCCGAGAACGCCCGCCTTTACGAGGAAACCAAACAGCGGCTCGCCGAGCGCGAGCAAACGCAGGAGGCGCTGCTCCAATCCGAGGAGCGCTTCCGCGCGGTGACCGAGTCGGCTTCAGACGCGATCATTTCTGCCGACACCGCCGGCACGATCATCTATTGGAACAAGGGCGCAGAGAAAATTTTCGGCTACGGCGAGCGCGAAGCGGTCGGCCAGCCCGTCGCGCTGTTGGTTGCCGAGCGCCTGAAAAAGTCGCACGAGCGCGGCATCGTCCGCTATCAGGCCACCGGCGAAGCGCACATCATCGGCCGGCCCATCGAGCAGGTGGGCGTGCGCAAAGACGGCACCGAGTTCCCGGTCGAGCTCTCCATCAACCAGTGGAAGCTGGGCGGCAATAACTTCTTCAGCGCCATTGTGCGCGACGTGAGCGAGCGCAAGCAGGCTCAAGAGCAGATCAGGCACCTGCTGGCCGAAGCCGAGCGCCGGCTTGGACAAATGGAAGCGCTGCACGCGATTGACATCGCGACCGCCAACAGCCTCGACGTGCGCTTCACGCTCAAGGTGCTCATTGATCAGGTGACAACCCATCTGGGCATAGACGCCGCCGACATCCTCTTGCACAACCCGCACAGCCAGAAACTGGAATTCGCCGTCGGGCACGGCTTTCAGACCAAGGCCCTGCAGTACACCCGCCTGCGCATGGGCGAGGGCTACGCCGGGCGCGCGGCGCTGGAGCGCCGCCTGGTCAGCGTGCCCGACCTGAAAAACGCCGATGGCCTGCTGCCCTCTGCGCTGGTGCGCGATGAAGGGTTCGTCTCCTACTTTGCCGCGCCGATGATTGCTAAGGGCGACGTGAAGGGCGTGCTGGAAATCTTCCACCGCGCGCCGCTCAACGCCGACGAGGAGTGGCTGTCGTTTGTGGAGACGCTCGCGGCGCAGGCGGCGATTGCCATTGATAACGCCACCCTGTTCGACAACCTCCAGCGCTCCAACACCCAACTGGCGCTGGCCTACGACACGACGCTCGAAGGGTGGTCGCGCGCGCTGGACTTGCGCGACCGCGAGACCGAAGGCCACACCCAGCGCGTAACCGAGATGTCCGTGCGCCTCGCGCGGACGATGGGCATAGACGAGGAAGGGCTTGTGCGCATCTGGCGCGGCGCGCTCCTGCACGACATGGGCAAGATGGCGATCCCCGACGCGATTCTGCTCAAGCCCGGGCCGCTCGACGAGCAGGAGTGGCAGAGCATGAGGAAGCACCCGGTCTATGCCCACGAGATGCTCTGGCCGATTGAGTTCCTGCGCTCTGCGCTCGACATCCCCTACGGGCATCACGAGAAATGGGATGGCACGGGCTATCCGCGCGGCCTGAAGGGCGAGCAGATTCCGCTGCACGCCCGCATCTTCGCGCTCGCCGACATCTGGGACGCGCTCTGCTCCGACCGCCCCTATCGCAAGGCCTGGCCGAAGGAGAGGGTCATCCAGCACATTCAATCGCTCTCCGGCTCGCACCTTGACCCACAGGTGGTCGCGCAATTCATGCAATCAGAGTTCTGGCGCGACGACAGCGTGCGCCTTGCGGTGGGGAGTCTGACGTAAGTGCCGGATGGACGGCGCACCGGCGTGAGCAATTTTAGATTTGTGATTTTTGATTAGGGAACGCCCTGCTGGCGCTACAGTTCTACGGCCACCCCCGCCTGCATCCAATCTATTACCTCGCTAAGGTTTCACACGAGCGCTTCGCTGCAGACGATCAGTGGAATCGCCTCATCCTCCTGCCGCGAGTTTTGGCGTTCGGCCCAGTCGCGCATGTTGTGTTGGTGGTAGAGCCGTGCGAGGGTTTTGAGCAGGGGTTGACCGCTGACGCTGTTGTGGCGCAGGCGGTTGAGTTCGCGGTTGAGCGCGGCGGTGAGCGGGCCGCGAAACGCTCTTTCCAGCAAGTTGATCTGCGCTTTGAGGTCTTCATCGCTGGTCGCGCCGAACAACAACCCCAATTCGCGCAAGACGTAGCGCTGGCCATGGGTGAGGGCGGGTCTATGGGCAGTTGGGTCTTATCGTCTTGATGAAAGAGTTTGATCTGGTGATAGACATCGTACGCGCTCCCGTTGCGCGGGGTGGCGCTGTGCGGCCCGCGCGAGCGCATCGCCGAGCGCCTGGGCGCATACCGCGACGCCGGCGTGACCACGCTGATCTGCGGCGCGGGCAATGTCGAGGCCATCCGCATGATGGCCGAACTCGCGCTGTAAGCGCTCTCAAAGGGAGATGGTGATTCTATGGATCTGATGACGGTAGATCATTTACTGACGACCACGCACTCCGTGCGCAAGCGGCTTGATTTTTCGCGGCCGGTTGAGCCGGAAGTGTTGGAGCGCTGTATCGAGATTGCCCAGCACGCCCCGACGGGCGCGAACGCGCAGGGCTGGCATTGGGTCGTCGTCGCCGACGCGGCCAAGAAGATGGGCATTGCGAACTATTACCGGAAGTCGTGGGCGGTGTACTCGACCGCGCCGCGCCAGCGCGCGGCCAACCCCAACGACCCGCGCGCGAAGCAGTTACAGCGCGTGCGCGACTCGGCGAACTATCTGGCCGAGCACATGCACGAGGCGCCCGTGCTGGTCATCCCGTGCATTGAAGGCCGCGTGGAGAACGCCGGCGCGGCCGCGCAGGCCGGGCTGTACGGCTCGATCCTGCCCGCCGCGTGGTCGCTGATGCTGGCTCTGCGCGCGCGCGGCCTCGGCTCGGCGTGGACATCCCTGCATCTGGTGTACGAGAAGGAAATTGCCGCGCTCCTGGGCATTCCGGCCCACATCACGCAAGCCGCGCTGTTGCCGGTCGCCTACTTCACCGGCAGTGATTTCAAGCCGGCCGCGCGCCTGCCCGCGCGCGAGCGAACGCATTGGGATCAGTGGGGTCAGCGGCGGTAGAGACAACGGGGACGATAACGGGGGGAGGAAGCATGAAAGACCTGCGAGGCAAGGTCGCCGTGATCACCGGCGGTGCGAGCGGCATCGGGCGCGCTTTTGCGGAACGCTGTATGGAAGAGGGCGTGAAGATCGTGCTGGCCGATGTCGAACAGGCCGCGCTCGATCAGACAACACAGGCCCTGAAGACGGCCGGCGCAGAGGTGGTGGGCATTCGCACCGATGTCTCCAAGGTGGCGGACGTGGAGGCGCTGGCCCGGACGACGCTGAACACGTTTGGCGCGGTGCACTTGCTGTTCAATAACGCGGGCGTCGCTTCGGGCGGCCCGCTCTGGGCGAACACGCTGGCCGATTGGGAGTGGGTGCTGGGCGTGAACCTGTGGGGGGTCATCCACGGCGTGCGCGCGTTCGTGCCGATCATGTTGCAGCAGAACAGCGAGGCGCACATCGTCAACACCGCCTCGATGGCGGGGCTGGTGTCCGGCGCGGGCATGGGCGTTTACAACGTCACCAAGCACGCCGTGGTGACGCTCTCCGAGACGTTACAGCGCGATCTGGAACAGCAGGGCGCGAAGATCAAAGTCTCCGTGCTCTGCCCCGGCTGGGTCAACACGCGCATCGCCGACTCGAACCGCAATCGCCCTGCCGAACTGCAGAACGACCCACTGGAGGACGAGCGGCGCGCCGCCGCGAACATCATCCAAGGCGAAGCCATCCGCCAACTGCTCCGCAACGGCTTATCGCCGGAGCAGGTCGCCGACCTCGTCTTCGAGGCGATTCGCAGTGAGAAACTCTACATCCTGACCCATCCCGACTGGAAGCCGATGGTTCGCTCGCGTCTGGAAGCCATTCTCGCATCCTGACGCACAGTAGGGGCGGGTCTTGCACCCGCCCAGCGCGGTCTTGTACCTGCCCGGCACAGCCGCGCGCCCCACACATCATTTGGAAGGAGGTGATAGGCAATGGCAATAGACCCTGTCTGCGGTATGGAGGTGGACGAGAAGACCGCCACGATCACGTCGGAGTACAAGGGCAAGACCTACTATTTCTGCGCCCCGGGCTGTAAGCGCGACTTCGACAAAGAGCCGGAGACGTACCTCAAGCCGTCTACCGGCCAGCGCAGAACCTGCAGGCCATCTGGAACCAGAACGCCGAGTTTTGGGACGCCTATATGGGCGAGGGCGGCCAGTTCCAGCGGGTGCTGATCGGCCCGCAGACCGAGCGCCTGCTCGATCTGAAAGCCGATGACGGTGTGCTGGACATCGCTTGCGGCAATGGCGCGTTCTCGCGTCGCATGGCCGCGCTGGGCGCGCGCGTGGTGGCTTCGGACTTCAGCGAAGTTTTTCTGCGGCGGGCGCGCGAGCGCACCATTGCCGATGCGGATCGCATCGAGTACCGGCTGATTGACGCGACCGACGGGGCGCAACTGCTCGCGCTGGGCGAGCGGCGCTTCGACGCGGCGGTCTGCACGATGGGCATGATGGACATGGCCGACATCGAGCCGCTGATGTCCGCGCTTAGCCGGTTGCTGAAAGTGGGCGGGCGTTTCGTCTTCTCGGTCATGCATCCGTGTTTCAACAACGACGGCGTGGTGAAGATCGTCGAGGAAGACGACCGCGAGGGCGAACTCGTCATCGCGCGCTCGGTCAAAATAGTGAGGTATCTGCGGCCCGCCGCGAGCAAAGGGCTGGGCGTCCGGGGTCAGCCGGTGCCGCATGTCTACTTTCACCGCCCGCTCAACGTCCTCTTCAACACCGCCTTTGGCGCGGGCTTCGTCGTGGATGCGCTCGAGGAGCCTGCCTTCGACACAGCATCGCCGGACGACCGGCAACGGCCTTTTACCTGGGACAACTTCTCCGAAATCCCGCCCGTGCTGATCGCTCGCTTGAGACTGTTGAGGGCGTGAGCAGGGTGGAGGAACAGGCAAGCCCCCGACCTGGATCGGGGGCAGGGCCGCGCTTCAGCGGCTTATGGCGTCATCCGGATTTCATGCGGTTGTGGGTCGGCCAGACCGTCTCGGAGTTCGGCTCGACCCTGACCAGCATGGGCATCCCGCTGACGGCTCTGCTCGTGCTCGGCGCGACGCCGATACAGTTGGGCCTGTTGACCGCGCTGACCTCCGCGCCGGTGCTGGTCTTTGGCCTGATTGCCGGAGTGTGGGTGGATCGCCTGCGCCGCCGCCCGATCATGATGGCCGCCGATGTGGGGCGTGCGCTCCTGCTCGGCACCATCCCGCTGGCGGCGCTGTGGGGCGCGCTACGGGTCGAGCATCTGTACGCCGTGGCCGCGCTCACCGGCGCGCTCACGGTGTTCTTCGAGGTCGCCTATCGCTCGTACCTGCCGTCGCTGGTCGAGCGCGAAAACATCGTCGAGGGCAACAGCAAACTCGGCCTCAGCAGTTCGCTGGTCGAAATCTTCGGCGATGGGCTGGCCGGTTTTCTGGTGCAGGCGCTGACCGCGCCCATCGCGATCCTGGTGGACGCGCTGACGTTCGTCTTCTCGGCGCTGTCGCTCGCGCTCATCCGCAAGCCCGAACCCGCGCCCGATCTAGGCGTGACGGGTGACGAGGGGCGGGTGACGCAACAGCGCGACCGGGAGCCCCGAAACAAACTGACACCCGACACCCGTCAGCCGGGTGCGATTGCGCAAGGGCTGAAGGCGGTGCTGGGCAGTCCAATCTTGCGCGCCATGGCCGGCGCGGCCGCCACCCAACGCTTCTTCGGAAACTTCATCGGCACGCTATACACGCTGTACGGCATCCGCGAGTTGGGCATGGGGCCTGCGCTGATTGGCGTGCTGATCGGGCTGGGCGGGGTCAGCTCGCTGGTCGGCTCACTGCTCGTGCAACGGGTCGTGCGCCGTTTCGGGATTGGCGCGGCGTTGATCGGCAACCTGTCGGTCATCGGCCTGATGGCAATGCTGATTCCGCTGGCGGGCGGCCCGCTGTGGACTGCGACTGCAATCATGGCGGCCTCGCAACTGTTCGGCGATGCGTCCTGGACCATCTACGACATCACGACGCTAAGCCTGCGCCAATCGGTCACGCCCGAGCGACTGCTGGGGCGCACCAACGCGACCATGCACCTGATTGGCGCGGGCGTCGGGCCGGTTGGCGCGATCATCGGCGGCGTGCTGGGCGAGATGATCGGCATCCGGCCCACGCTGGCGCTGGGCGCGCTGGGCATTCTGTCCTCGGTCTTGTGGCTCATCTTTTCACCTATCCGCACCTTGCGCGAGTACCCGCCGCTGGTGGCGGATAGCGAATAGCCGATGGCAGATAGCAGATAGCGGATAGCAAATGGCAGATAGCGGATAGCCATCACTATTCGCCATCAGCCATCGGCCATCGGCTATCAGCCATCGGCCAGCTTGGAGCAATTGCCTATGGAATACAAACCTCTGGGACGCACCGGGCTGAAAGTTTCCGCCGTTGGCCTTGGCTGTGGCAACTTTGGCGGCGTCGGCAGTGCGCCGGCTTTCTTCGGCATGGGCGAGGGCGACGCCGAAGCCTTCGCCATTATGGATGCCGCGCAGGAAATGGGCATCAATTTCTTCGACACGGCCAGCGCCTACGGCGGCGGGCGCAGTGAAGCCGCTATCGGCCGCTGGCTCAAGACGAAGGGCGCGCGCGTCCGCGACCAACTGCTCATCAGTTCAAAAATCTTCAACCCGGTCGGCGAGGGGCCGAACGACCGCGGCCTCTCGCGCCTGCACATCATGCGCCAGATTGAGGTCAGCCTGCGGCGCTTGGGCGTCGAGCACCTCGACCTGTTCCTGATACACGAACCCGACCCGGCGACGCCGCTCGACGAGACGCTCCGCGCGCTGGACGATCTGGTGCGACTGGGCAAGGTGCGCTCTATCGGCGCGTCGAACATGCCGGCCTGGCTGATGACGAAGGCGCTGTGGCTTAGCGACGCGCTGGGATTGGAGCGGTTTGCGTGGGTGCAGAACTCCTATAGCCTGCTCGACCGCTCGGACGAGCGCGAGATGTTGCCGCTCTGCGCCGATCAGCAGTTGGGCTACACACCTTTCAGCCCGTTGGCGGGCGGCTGGCTGACCGGCAAATATCGTCTGGGCAACCCGCTTCCCGCAGGCTCGCGCATGACATTGCGCCCGGAACCCTACCGGAGGTTCCAGAACGAGCGAACCGCACGCGGCCTGCAGGCGCTCAACGCCTACGCCGCCGCGCGCGGCACGGACATGGCGGCGCTGGCGCTGGCGTGGCTGATGTCGAACCCCCTCGTGACGGCGCCCATCCTCGGCCCGCGCCGGCCGGAGCATCTCGAACCCGCCCAGCGCGCGCTGGCGTTGAAATTGACGCCGGAGGAACGCGCGGCCATCGCCAATTTGTTTGAGGACGGGGCGTGAAGACCCGAAGGCCCCCGACTGTGATCGGGGGCCTTCGGGTCTTTGCCTGTACCCCGGCGCATTTGTGGTAACATAAGCGCATGATGAGCGAAACCCCTCACCCCCAGCCCCTTGCCCAACCTTGGGCGAGGGTGGCGTCTTTTTGCGTCGGCGCGCTGCCGGTCTATGGCGACCTGATCCTCTCGCCGATGGACGGCTACTCCGATTTGCCGTTCCGCCTCATCTGCCGCGAGTTAGGCTCCGCGATGTCGTACACCGAGTTCGTGAACGTGGACAACCTGCAGGGGCGTCATCCTAACCGCATCGCCTTGATGAAACTGGCCTATGACCCGGCCGAGCGGCCGATGACGTTCCAGATTTACGGCCACGATGAGGATCGGCTGGTCGAGACGGCGCTTCGCCTGCAGGAGTTACAGCCGGACATCATTGACCTGAACATGGGCTGTTATGTGAAGGACATCGCCGAGCGCGGCGCAGGCTCCGGCATGTTGCGCTGTCCCGACAAGATTGAGCGCGTGTTCGCCCGCCTCTCGCGTTTGCTCTCCCTGCCCGTGACGGGCAAGATACGGCTGGGCTGGGACGACCGCACGCGCAACTACAAAACGGTTGCCCGGATCATGGAGGACAGCGGCGCGAGCCTGATTGCGGTGCATGGGCGCACGAAGGCGCAGGCGTATAAGGGCGACGCCGACTGGGATGCTATCGCCGAGGTGAAGCAGGCGGTGAAAATCCCGGTGCTGGGCAACGGCGACGTGCGCTCGGTCGCGGACATTGCCCGCATCAAGGCCCATACGGGCTGTGACGGCGTGATGATTGGCCGCGCGGCGATTGGCAACCCGTGGATCTTCGCGCGCAAGGACCGCGAGCAGGTCACGGTGGCCGAGCGGGTCGCGCTCATGCGCCGCCATCTGGGGCTGAACCTCGATTTCTACGGCCCCGCGCTGGGGCTGATCCTGTTCCGCAAGCACGCCGCGCGCTACATCCGCGGCCTGCCGGGCGAGGAGGTGCTGCGGGTGCCGCTCTTGACGTGCGAGACGGTCGAGGCGTTTGACCGGCTGATCGGCGCGTGGCAAGAGCCGGCCGGACAGGCTATTCTTGTCAATTAGACGGTTGCGTTTCGCATTGACTCGTCATATACTTGGCCTCATGCTTAAATCCGGTGAGAAAGACGAGCGTGATGAGCCTATAGTATCATGCGTTTTCCCAGAAAAACCGTACCCCTCCACCACGCTTGTTCGGAGTGCTACCCGAATACGGAGGTACTTTCATGCTGACTAACAACCTCTTTGACGAAGTTCTCATCAATCCTGCCAAGTCGGGCGCTAACCAACTCTATATCGTCTCTGGATACGCTACGCCGGCGATTATTTATAAGCATTTGCAGACCATCAGAGATGAACTCAGAACTAGGATTGAGTTAAAACTGATTGTTGGTATGACTCCCCTTGAAGGTGTTGCCAAAGCGTACCACCAGCAATTTCAAAAGTTGGTTACCCAAGATAGCAAAAGGCAATTTGAGTGCTGGTATATGACCAAGTTTCCACCAGTTCACGCAAAGACGTATACGTGGTATCAAAGCGGCTTGCCCAACCAGGCTTTTACCGGCTCCGCGAATTACAGCCATAATGGATTCTTCAAACAATGGGAAGCGGTTGCTAGCGACGACCCCGCTGAAAGTTACGCGTACTTTCAATTCCTGCTTGGTGACGCTATCAGTTGCCTCGACTCAAGAGTCGAACAGATAATCAGAATCACCGACGTTCAAATTCGCCGCGCTCGACAGATAGCCCGTCAAAAGCCGGTTACAGCTTTGCCTCGCGGCGTATCGCCCGAAGTCCTTGCAACTCAACCAGTCAGGATAAGTCTGCTGGATAATAAGGGCAACTTGCCC
>JACQEC010000071.1 GCA_016200765.1 Chloroflexota bacterium
AAAACCTGCGCCCTCCGTTCACATCAAACAGTTCAGCCTGTGGCTCTCTACCGGTGATTCCCCCCCTTCTTCCCTTGCGTCTAGGGATAGGCTCTCAGCCACATTTCCAACGAGAGCGCCACCCAGAGGTCAAGCCCCCAACTGCGCCGCCCGCCGCGAAACGACGCGATAGCCTGTTGCAAGGCCGGCCAATCCAACAGGCCAAGCGCCGCCGCCTTGGAGGTCGTGAGCAGTGCGTCAATCGTCGCACGGGCTTCGCGGCGCGCGCCTTCTATAATATACAATCCCGGTCCAGTACGCAAACCGCGCCGTTCCCGCACAGCCGCGGGCAGCCAGTCCTGCATCGCCCGCCGCAGAATCAATTTGTGGTTAATCCCGCGCGCAATCTGCTCTTCGGGAATAGCTAAGATAAATTCAGCCAGCCGCACATCGTTCCACGGCGTCCAACCCTCGGCTCCTACTTGAGCCAGCGCGCGATCATACCAGACGTTCATGCGCGCGTTGATGGGCGCGGTCATTACGCGATGCCGCCAGTCTTTAGCGCGATCCGGCCATGGCCGACGCCGCGTGGATAGGTCTACCCAATCAACGCTGGGTTGCGCGCGCGCCCAAGCGCTCAAGCGCGTGCGCTCAATGAGCGCGTGCGGTATCCACTCGCGCAACGTGACGCGCCCCCTGTGAATCAGATGGCTCAGCCATTCCCGGAGCGGTCGCCCGGCCAGCGGCGTGATCCAGAACTCGTCGAGCAATTGTTTCAACGAGATGTGATACAAACGCCGGTGCGCATCCAGCTCGCGAGCCAACAACCTGAAGCGCCCGTTCCTCAGCAGGTTCAGATAATAGAATGGATTGTTGCCGCCCACCAAGAGGTCGCCGGGATAGCCGCTCATCCAGACACGCGGGCGCCGCGCGGGTGGGATTGATTCAATGCACCCGATATGAAACGAAGCCATGTGGCTGGAGAAAGGCTCATCCCGATGCGGGGCGCGCCGCGGATAATCATAGAGCGGCCAGAACGGGTCTACGCAGATTTCTTGATAGCCGAATCCCCAGCGTTCGGCTACGGCTCGGCTATATTCCCATTCGTTCGCCTTCGGCGTGCGGCCAAATGTCCAGTTGATGGCCATCAGTTCGGGCGCGAGTCCGGTTGGCGACGATCCCAATTCATAGCCGGCGGTCGCGGCGATAGACGCGGAGTCTAACCCCCCGCTAAGAAACAGACCCACCGGATGCACCGAGCGCAGCCGGGCGCGCACCGCCTGTTGAAAGAGCGCTTTGAAATGCTCGGCGTACTCCTCGTCCGAAGCGTAGCGAATCTCATAGCCCGGATCGAAGTCGCGATACCGCTCTCGCTGAATCCCGCGCGCGCTAGCGACAAGCCGCTCCCCCGGCCCGAGCTTTTCGATGCCCAGATAGTAGCTCTCGTGCTGGCCGCCAAAACCGGGGCATGCCAGATCGTGGGCGATCATCTCCTCGTTCAGTTGCGCGGGAAAGGCAGGGTCGGCCAGCAGTTGGGCCGCCTCCGTCGCCCATTGAAACGTTCCCTTCACAACGCGATAGTAAAACACGCGGCAACCGGCCCGGTCGCGGGCGGCGAATAACGATCGCCTATGCTGATCCCATATCGCAAACGCGAAATCGCCCATCAGCTGTTGAGCACAATCCTCACCCCAGCAACGATAGGCCGCCAGAATCAGGTCGGCGTCGGTCGGGTCTTTTTCCCGCAAGAATCCTTTGGCTGTTAAGGTGCTGGTCAGCTCCGCGCGATTATCAATGCGCGCGTCGGCGGTGAGAATAAGTTCGTCATCCACCAGCGGCTGTCGCTCGCGCAGGGACTCGGGCGTCACGTTCAGCGCCAGATGCGCGAAGCCAACATTGCCTTGAACCCAGTAACGGATGCCGTCGGGGCCGCGATAAGCCGCCGCCTCGGCCATCTGCTTTAAGAGTTCAGGCTCAACCGGTGCGCCATCGAAATGAACGATGCCGCAGATGCCGCTCATGCGGCGGCTTCGCCCATCCGCAGCGGCGCGAACCGCTCCACGATGTCGGCTGGCTCACCAACGGGCAAGCCGTTCCACTCCAGCCACGCGTGCGCGCTCAAGGCACTGCCCTCTTTGCGCACGCCAATCTGCAAGGCGCTCTGGATGCCGCACCGGGAGAGCAAGGTTTGTAAAGCCAACGCTTGCTGCAAACAGCGCGTGGGGTACAGATGATAACGCGCCGCGATCTTGACGAACGCCTGCCAGCGGCGAATGGTTGCCGGAACGTCCTGCGCTTCAGGAGAACGGGCGCTGCCCGAAGCCAGCAGTCGCTGTGCCCGCCGCAAAGGCATCAAGCGCAGGCATAAGTCAACAGCCAGCAACCATAGCCACGCCTGACCCAGCCATTGCCAATCCTGCCATGAAAACGAGCGCGCGGTGCGCAGTTTATGCCGCATCAATCTCCACCAGTTGCTGGGCCGCCAGTTTTTCGACGAAGGCCAGCAGGTCGCGGCTGACCTGCTCCTCGCCGGCATCATATTCCTGCAGC
>JACQEC010000104.1 GCA_016200765.1 Chloroflexota bacterium
CCCGCAAGGCCGTTCATACCGGCGAGTTGGCCGCCCCCGGCGCGTCCCTCCTGACGATTGTGAGCCTCGATCCGGTCAAACTGACCATCTTCGTGCCGGAGACTCAGATCGGCGACCTCAAGATCGGCGACGAGATTGCCGTGCAAGTGGACGCCTTCCCGAATCGCCTGTTTAGCGGCAAACTGGTCTTTATTGCATCACAAGCCGAGTTCACACCACGCAACGTGCAGACAAAGGCCGAGCGCGTGAACACCGTTTTCGCGGTTCGCGTACAAATCCCGAACGCCAAGTTTGAGTTGAAACCCGGTATGCCCGCCGACGCCGTCCTGAAGTAACCTGCGTCATACTTTGGCGCAGTGCGAATGCTTTTGCCATTCAGGCGAACATTCGCGTAAAATGAGCCATACGTCATCGAAAGGCCGATATTTGCTTCCGTTTCACACTCCAGCGTGGGTTAGCGACGCCGTTTTCTATCAGGTCTTTCCCGACCGCTTCGCCATCAGCGAGCGTGTGGCCAAGCCGGGCAACCTAGAACCATGGGATGCGCCTCCGACCAGTCATGGCTTCAAAGGCGGAGACCTGCTTGGCGTGCTTGAGCATTTGGACTACCTGCAAGACCTCGGCGCTACCGCGGTCTACTTCACGCCGGTCTTTCAATCCACGGCCAATCACCGCTACCACACCCACGACTACTATCATGTTGACCCGATCCTTGGCGGCAATGCGGCACTGCGCGCGCTTTTGGACGAGGCTCACCGGCGCGGTATGCGCGTGGTGTTAGATGGTGTGTTTAACCACGCCAGCCGCGGCTTCTTTCAGTTCAACCATATTCTTGAGAACGGCAAGCAGTCGCCTTATCTGGATTGGTTCACGGTTCGCTCGTGGCCGCTCTTCGCCTATGAGCCGGAGAATGCGCCTCCGGGCTATGCCGCTTGGTGGGAGCTCAAGGCTCTGCCCAAGTTCAATACCGCCACGCCTGCCGTGCACCAGTTCATTTTGGATGTCGCGCGATACTGGATTGACTTCGGCGTTGATGGCTGGCGGCTGGACGTTCCCGGCGAGATAGACGACGATGAGTTCTGGCGCGAGTTCCGGCGCATCGTGAAATCGGCTAACCCCGAAGCCTACATCGTGGGCGAGGTTTGGAAGCCCGCGGAGCGTTGGTTGCAAGGCGATCAGTTCGACGCGGTGATGAACTACCAGTTCACCCGTGCCTGCATTGAGTTCTTCATTGGCCGTGACGCCGATCCGTCGTTCATCCCGAGCGGCTATGGCCCCACTCAAGCCGGCGATGCGTCGCAATTTGCCCGCTCCATCGAGACGCTGTTGAACCGTTACCCCGCGCCGGCGACAGCAGCCATGCTCAACCTGCTGGACAGCCACGATATGCCACGCTTTCTCACCATCGCGCGCGGCGACGACAGCGCGCTCCGTCTGGCGACCCTGTTTCAGACGACCTACCCCGGCGCGCCCAGCATCTTCTACGGCGATGAGATTGGCATCAGCGGCGGCCACGACCCGGATACGCGCAAGGGTATGATCTGGGAGCGCAGTCGCTGGAATACAGACCTGCTCGACTACTTCAAACGCTGTATCGCCTTGCGCCGGTCATCTCCCGCCCTGCGGCACGGCACCTATCAGACGCTCCACGCACAGTCCTACGTCTATGTCTTCGGGCGTCAGTCTGGCGATGAAACAATGGTTATCGCCCTCAATACGGCGCGCGAAAGACTGACACTCACGTTGCCGCTGAAGGATTATCTGCCCGACGGGACGGTTCTGCGCGACGTGTGGAATAGCACAACGACCACGATAACGGGCGGCATCTGCGAACTGCGCTTGCCGCCGCGCGCCGGTGTCGTGATGGAAGCCCTTGCGGAGCGATGGCGCAACGCATGAACAAACATGAATTCCTGCAAACCCTCCGGGCGGAGCGCGAGGCACTGGAAGCGCTCCTAGCGCAGGTTGGAGAGGCGCGCATGTCCCAGCCCGGCGTCGAGGGCGACTGGTCGGCTAAAGACATCGTGGCGCATCTGCGGTTTTGGGAACAAAGTGTCGTGGACGAACTGGAGCGGTTGGCGCGCGGCGAGAACCCACAGCCCAACCCAGACGTCAACACCGACGAGACCAACGCCCAAGTCTTCGCCGCCAACCACAACCGCCTGCCGGCAGACGTGCTGTCCGAATCACGGCAGTCGTTTCAGCGCTTGCTCATCCACGTCGAAGGGTTGCCGGAAGTTGATTTGTTTGACCCACAGCGCCATCCGTGGATTGGCGACAACGACCCGCTCTGGAGAGAGATCGAGATGGAATCGTACGGGCACTACCGCCAGCACCTGCCGGCACTGCGCGCGTGGCTGGCGCAAAACACGTGATTGCCGGTCATAGTCCCCGTTAGAACCTGAGGGCATGGCGAGGCGTCGTTTGCCGAAGCCATCTCCGACCAACACGCTTATGTCCGTATACGAGCAGCTTAAGCAACTCATCGCCGAAAACCGCCTGTGCGCCCTCGCGACCGTCGTGATGTCCTCCGACGGTACAGGCGCGCACTTGCTGGTAGCGTCTGACGGGATCGTCCAGGGCGATATTGCCGAGCCGCTGAGGGGCGAGGTCATCGTGCTCGCGCAGGCGCTCATGCGCGCCGAAGATTCGCAGACCGTTGACCTCGGCGGCGCGCAGGTCTTTATCGAGGTCTTCGCACCGCCGCCCACGCTGGTCATCTTCGGCGGCGTCCACACGGCGGCGCCCCTCTCGCTGTTTGCTAAGGCGCTCGGCTTTCGCGTGGTCGTCGTGGATGGACGCGCCAAGTTTGCCGACCCGGCGCGCTTCCCACACGCCGATCAGGTCATCCATGCCTGGCCGCAGGAGGCCATCCCACAACTGCGCTTCGACTCGTCCACCTACGTGACGGTGCTGACGCATGACCCCAAATTCGACCTGCCAGCCATCAAACTGCTCGTCACCACCGGCGCACGCTATATCGGCGCGATGGGCAGCCGCCAGACTCGCAAGGATCACTTCGATCAACTGCGCGCCGACGGAGTGCCCGACGACCTCTTGCGCCGCGTTTACGGCCCGATCGGGCTGGACATCGGCGCGGTCACGCCCGAAGAGATGGCGCTGGCGATTATGGCGGAGATCGTCGCCGTGCGCTATAATCGTGAGGGTATCTCGCTGGCGCGCAAAGAGGGCGGCAGTCAGATGGCAAGTTGAGGTGAACTTTTTAGTTTGGAGCCATGGGTGAAAGCGATTGTCTTCTATCAGCACGGCCCGCTGGACGTTTTACAATTAGCAGACCTCCCCACACCGCCCGTCGGGCCGAGCGATGTGCTGATTGACGTGAAAGCGGCCGCGCTTAACCGCCTCGACCTCTGGGTGCGCGAAGGCTGGCCTGGCCTCAAACTCAAACTGCCGCATATCTCCGGCTCCGACGCCGCCGGTGTAGTCGCCGCAGTTGGCGAGGCCGTGACCGAATTCAAGCCGGGCCAGCGCGTGACCGTCAACCCGACGCTGAGTTGCGGCGAGTGCGAATACTGCTTTCGCGGCGAAGACCAGATGTGCTTGAAGCACTCCCTGCTCGGCGAGTTCACCAGTGGCACCTATGCCGAGCAAATCGTTGTGCCGGCCCGCAACGTGGTGGCCCTGCCCGACGACACATCGTTCGAAGAAGCCGCCGCCGCCAACCTCATCATGGTCACGGCCTGGCACTCGCTCATCCGGCGCGGGCAGCTTCGCGCCGGTGAAACAGTGCTGGTCGTGGGCGCGGGGGGCGGGGTCAACATCGCCTCGATCCAGATTGCTAAACTGGCGGGGGCGCGCGTGCTGGTGGTCGCCTCCAACGCGCCGAAGGCGGAGAAGGCGCGCGCGCTCGGCGCCGATGTGGTGCTTGACCGCTCGAAAGACACCGATTGGAGCCGCGCGGTCTTTAGTCTGACGAATCGGCGAGGAGTTGATGTGGTGGTAGATAACGTCGGCGCGGCCACTTGGCTGAGCAGCATTCGCGCGCTGGCGCGCGGCGGTCGCATGTTGGTCGTGGGCAACACCAGTGGCCCCAAGTTCGAGATGGACAGCCGCTTCATGTTTGCCAAACACATCAGCATTGTCGGCTCGACAATGGGCAGCCATCAGGATTACCGCGCCGTGATGAATCTCGTGTTCCAACGCAAGATCAAGTCGGTCGTGGATCGCGTCTTACCTCTCAGCGAGGCCCGCGAGGCACAGCGTATTTTGCAAGAGGGTGACGTGTTTGGAAAGGTCGTGCTGAAGCCGTAGGGGACTTCATGTCTGACGAACGGGTGTACCGCATTGCCGCCGTGCTGGTTGGCTTCGCGGCGTCGTTGCTCATTCTGGAGCGTCTGTGGAGTCTGGCGCTCCTTTTTCAGGACATCATCCTGCTCTTCGCCCTCGCGTGGCTGGTGTCGTTTGCGCTCGCGCCGGTGGTGGAATGGTTTGAGCGCCCCTACTATCCGAGCTGGCTCTATCGGCGCATCTATACACGCATTCATCCCCTCTCCGCGCGCACGCTGTTGCCGCATGGCGCATCCGTCGCGGTCGTCTACATCAGTTTGGTCGTACTGATCGTCTGGGGCATGTCGGGCTTAATTCCCATCGCCATCGAGCAAAGTGTCAATCTGGTGCAACAGCTGCCCGAATTGCCCCGGCGCCTGCCGCAAATGGCGCTCGACCTGCAGGCGCAGTTGATACGCTTGGGGCTGGATTTTGATCTGGTCGCGCTTTACCAAACGAATCTGGCGACGCGCCTGAACGAGTTAGGACTGAACGCTTTTCGAGACCTGCTGGGCGCGCTGTCCACCGTAGCGGCGACGTTCGGTAATCTCTTGCTGGTGTTGATTCTCAGCCTCTATATGAATCTGGGGGGCCGGTCACTCAGCGTGGAAATGACGGCGCTCATGCCGCGCCGCTACCGGCGCGAGGTTGTTGTCTTCGCGCAAAGCGTCAACAAGACGTTTGGCGGGTTCATTCGGGGACAATTACTGCAAGCGTTTCTGGTTGGAATCGCCACGGCCGTGGTCATGCTCATCGTGCGGGTGGAGTTTGTCGTGCTGGCCGCAACACTTTCCGCCCTGCTGATGCTGATCCCCTTGATTGGCGCGCCACTTGCCCTTGTGCCGCCGGTAGCGATTGCGGCCTTTCAGGGGTCTCTGGCCAGCGCCTTCATCGCCTTTGCGCTGATGTTCGTCGTCATACAGATCCTCACCAATGCGATCATGCCGAAGATCTTTGCCGAATCGGTGGGCCTGCATCCCCTGCTGGTGTTCGCCGCGCTGTTGATAGGCATTCGCATCGGCGGGTTGTGGGGCGCGTTCTTCGGTATTCCGATTGCCGGCGTGCTGTACGCGATGATCATCTATATCGCGGGACGGCTGCGCGCCGAGGTCGAGGAGCGAAAGGCGACGTAGCCGCCCTCGCAGCGCCGTAAGCCCCCGACAAGGGTTACTTCCAGCGCGCGCCGCAATCTCAACCCAGCGCGCCCAGTTCCTTCCCGACGTTCTCAAACGCCGCCAGCCCGCGTTCAAGGTCGTCCTGGCTGTGCGCCGCAGAGATCATCACGCGGATGCGCGCTTTGCCTTTGGCGACAATCGGGTAGCCAATCGCTCCCGCAAACACGCCCTCGTCAAACAGCCGCCGGGAGAACGCCTGCGCCAGCGGCGCCTCGCCCAGCATCACCGGCGTGATGGGCGTCTGACTGTGGCCGATGTTGAAGCCCATGCGCAGCATCTCGCCCTTAAAGAAGCGCGTGTTCGCCCACAGCCGATCCACCAAATCGGTTGACGCTTCAAGAATATCCACCGCCGCCAGGCACGCCGCCACATCTGCCGCAGTCGCCGCGCTTGAGAAGGTGAACGGCCGCCCACGCTGACGCAGCCACTCGATAATCTCCTTGCGCCCCGCCACGTACCCGCCCATCACGCCGAACGCCTTGCTCAGCGTTCCGATTTCAACGTCCACGCGCCCCTGCATGGCGAAGTGATCCACGATGCCCCGCCCGCCGCGCCCGACCACACCCTCGCCGTGCGCGTCGTCAATCATCAACAAGAGATTGTACTGCTCGGCCACCTCGACCAACTGCGGCAGGGGCGCGAGATCGCCATCCATGCTGAACACGCCATCGCTGATAATCATGCCGCGCCGGTAGCCGCTCGTCTCGCCGATGACACGCCGCAAGTCGTCTATGTTGTTGTGCAGGTAGCGCACGACGCGCGCTCCCGACAGCCGACAGCCATCTATGATGCTAGCGTGGTTCAACTCGTCAGAAAAGACCACGTCCTCTTTGCCCATCAGCCCGGCCACCGTCGCCAGATTGGCCGTGTAGCCCGACTGTAAGGTCAGCGCCGCCTCAACGCCCTTGAACGCCGCCAGCCGCTGCTCCAGCCGCAGATGCAGATCGGTCGTGCCGGCGATCTGGCGCACGGCACCCGGCCCGACTCCGTACTGCTGCACCGCCTTGATCGCCTGCGCCTTCAGTGCCTCGTGGTTGGCGAGGCCAAGATAGTTGTTGGAGCAGAAGTTCAGCACCGCCTTGCCGTCCACCACCAGCGTCGCCCCTTGCGGCGACGAGATCGTGCGAATGGTCGCGTACAGCCCCTGCTCCTTGAGCGCGTTGATCTCCTCGCGAATCCACGTCAGTTTGTCGGCCATATTCTTCTCCATGAACCCGTACTTGCCAGAATGGCTGGTTGCCAATATTGTATTGCGCAAGCCGAATTTGGACAAAATGGCGACTCATTGACGAATACCTTCAGTCGCTCCGCACCCTCATTTCAACCTCAAATAATCGCGGATGGCTATCGCCGCGCTGGCGCCCTCGCCCGCCGCCGAGGCAATCTGCGCCGTCGCTCCTTTGCGCACGTCGCCCGCCGCGAAAATACCGGGCGTGCTTGTCTCCATGTTGAACGGCGGGCGCTGTGGCCGCTTCTGTGAACTGGCCGGGTCGTCCAATAGGTACATTAAATCGTGCCCCGTGATGATGTAATCGTACGCATCCAATTCGACAAGTCCCTTGACCAGTTGAATGTTGGGTCTTTGCCCGATGAAGATAAAGACCGCCGTGGGATACAATTCTTCAACCGCGCCCGTTTGCTGATTCTGGGTCACCACCGCGCTCAACTTCCCATTGCCGCGAAACTCCTTCACGGCGGTGTTGAACTTCACTTCCATCTGCGGCGTGTTGAGGACCTCATCCTGCGCGATCTGGCTGGCGCTTAGTCGGTCACCGCGCACCAGCAGGGTCACTTTGGGGGCAAACTTGGTGAGGAACAAACCTTCTTCTGCCGCGCTGTTGCCGCCGCCCACCACCACGATATGCTCCGCGCCTTTGTAAAATGGGCCGTCGCAGGTTGCGCAGAAGTGAATACCCGAACCGATGTACTCTTCCTCACCGCGCACGTTCAAGCGCCGATAGTCTGCGCCGGTGGCAATCAGCAGGGCGTGCGCGCAGTAGCGCGTGCCATCGCCGGTATCCACGAAGCGGTAGGGATCCATCACGTGGATGCTCGTAACCTCCTGCGCTTGCAGAAATTCGACGCCGAAGCGACGCGCCTGTGTGACCATGCGCTGCGTCAACTCGGCCCCGCTGATGCCTTCCGGGAAGCCCGGATAGTTTTCGATCTTTTCCGTAATGGCCGCTTGTCCGCCCAGTCCGCTCTTTTCGACCACGAGCGTTTCGATACCCTCTCGCGCCAGATAGAGCGCCGCCGTCAAGCCCGCCACACCGCCGCCGACAATGATCACGTCATAAAATTCGCTGCGCGCCTTGGTCTCCATGCCGAGCTTGGCGGCGAGTTCTGCATTCGACGGCTCGACGAGGACCGACCCGTCGGCGAACACAATGGTAGGAATGATGCGCTTGCCCTGATTCAATTGCTCGACGACCTGTCGGGCTTCGTCATCCTGTTCAATATCTACCCATTTATAGGGTATCTGCTGTTCGCCCAAGAACTTTTTTGAACGCTTGCAGTCCGGGCACCAGTAAGTGCCGTACACTGTGATTGGCTGATCAACCATGGGTTGCTCCTTAAAAACCAAATCGCTTGTTGTGCGTGTCCTTCGTCTCTGTTCCGCCACCGGCCCATAAGGACCTCCGCTCTTGTAGACGCGGCGACCGACGCACTTCTTACGGAGGTACGGGTTGGCTCAAGGCTCTGCTGAGCGAGGAATTTATCGTGGATAGGCGGGGGATAGGACGTTTCGAACATGCCAGCCGAGAACCAACGGATAGACGCCTGGCGATGTGTTAGCGCGCAGGGTGCAACGGGCCGGAGCGCACGATGCGCATCAGCGCCTCATACTCCTCGCGGCAATCGGGGCACATCTCCAGATGTTTATGCACGAGCGGCAGCATCGCGGTGACATCTTCACCGCGCATCACACAATCGGCATACTCGTCCAGCACGCGGTGCGCCTGCTCGCACGAATACTCAACTTCGTCGGTGTGCGCGACCATCGCGAGCAATCGCTTGAATGATCTCATAGGATTCGCCATGAAAGTTCATCCATCTCTTAGATGCGTAGTCCGGCCTGTTTCTTACGTCTACTGAAACGACGCCAGCACATCTGCGGCCGTCAGGCCCTCGCGCTCCATGCGCCGTTTCAGCCGCAAGCGCGCATCGTGTAGCAGTTTATACAACGCATTGCGCGTCATGCCCATTTGTTGCGCAACCACTTCGAGCGGCATACCCTCGACATTCACCGCCATCATCGCAAGCCGCTGCTTATGGGTCAGTTCCTCCATCAGCAGGCGCTGAACGATGCCCAGCATATCGTTCTGTTCGACGATGCGGCCCGGAGTGGGCTCCGCCGCCATCATCATGCCCTCACCCTTCTCAGCCGTTAAGGCTTCGAGCGAGGTATCCGCCCAGCGGCGGCGGCGCAATTCAGTCAAGGCGACGCGCACGGCAATTTTGTGTACCCAGGTGGTAAAGTGGCTGCGGTGCTCGAACGAGTTGAGCTTGTCCAGCACGCGCAGCAGCGTCTCCTGCGCCACGTCTTCGGCCAGCGCCTCAAACTGCGGGTCCGCGGGCGACAGCCAGCCCGACAGCGCATAGGGCAAGCCTGCCAGTACGATAGCGCGCAAGTCGGCCAGTGCCGCTTCGCGCGCGGCGCCTGTTGTCTGCAATTCGCCCAGCCAGTCGGTGTTGGTGCGCATGGTCGTCGGTTCGGTTTTCATCGCAGGTGCATTCTAACATGGTTAGCAGGCGCATTCAAAGTGGCCGGCCGTACACAGCTCGACTCGAATAAACATTGCAGGCCTTGTTGTTTTGCTGGGTAAGATTTCGTCTCTCCAATGCGTCTAAGCAGTGAAAAGCAGTGAACCCTGCGGAGCCCGGGACCAGCGGGGCAAAACTCAAACACATGCGCGAGGGATCGCGCCATTCTCAAGGAGGATATTCATGACAACTTTAACACAAACGGCACCAACTGCTCGTCCTGCATTCTCACCCAAACTGCTGGCAGGCGGTTTCGTGGCGGGCATGGTGATGGGCATGTGGCAGATGGTGTTAGAAGCCATTCTGCCTAATGGCGGCGGCTTCTGGTCGCCGCTCGTCTACATCGCGGCGACCATCTTTCGTGGCTTTCAAACCGTTACTGCGCCTGTGCCGTTTGATCTGCTCGGCGTGATTGCGGGCCTGATGGGCCACATGATGAACTCCATCATCTTCGGCCTCATCTTCGCCGGGTTTATCGCGCCGCGCACGCGCACACTGATGGGCAAGGTCATTGCGGGCATCGTCTACGGCGTCATCATTTATGCCGTCATGTGGCTTGCCGTTGTGCCCATCTTCGATCCAGTGATGCTGCGCCTCAACGCGCCTGTGTTCTTCCTGGGCCACATGATGTTCGGCGCTGCGTTGGGCTTGGTGAGCCATTGGATGGCGGAGAAAGCATAGCCAGCGCCGCTTGCTATTACGGCTACGGTGAGCCTATGCTTATGCAGCCCGCTTCGCGGGAGAGCCGAGGTCGCTTGACCTCGGCTCTGGGTTCATCCTGAATGGGTTCTGCGTGAAGGAGCCATGATGAGCGATACAAATAGGCGTAATCCATTGATCATCTACGGGCATCATTTCTGCCCGCAGGCGCTCGCGCTCAAGAGTGCGCTGGATAAATATCGGGCTGAGTATGAATGGCGCGACGTGCTGCGCGGCGACGCGCGCTTCCGCGTAGAACTGGCCCAATTAGCCCGCGGCTATCTCTCGGTGCCGACGGTCGTCTTCCCCGATGGCACCGTGATGGTTGAGCCATGGCCCGATAGCGTGCTCGATAAGCTCAACATCCAGCGCCCCGGATTGCTTGAACAGTTGTCGAGCCTGTTTCGTAAAGATTGATTCCAGCAAGGAGGGAGCCATCATGCCAAAGGCCATTTGGAATGGAAAGGTGTTAGCCGAAAGCAGCCGGACGATTGTCGTAGAAGGCAATCACTACTTCCCGCCCGAGTCGCTCAAGCCCGAATACTTCGGCGAGAGCCGCACACGCACCGTCTGTAGTTGGAAAGGCGTCGCCCGCTATTACCACGTCAACGTGGATGGCAAAACCAACAAGGACGCGGCCTGGTATTATCCCGCGCCCAAAGATGCCGCGAGACAGATTGCAGGCTACATCGCATTCTGGCACGGCGTCGAGGTGAAGTCATAACCGCCGATGAGAAACGCAACCGCAATTCCGGCATTGACCAGCGCCCAGATGGCTGAGGTGGATCGGCTGATGACCGAAGAGTACGGTATCCAGTTGATTCAGATGATGGAGAACGCCGGGCGCAGTTTGGCGAGGCACGCGCGCCACATGCTCGGCGCTAGGATCACGAGCCGCGAGGTGATTGTACTGTGCGGCGCAGGCAACAACGGCGGCGGCGGGATGGTCGCGGCGCGCCACCTGCATAACTGGGGCGCAGCGGTGCGGGTGATACTTGTCGGCGCGCGGAATAAACTCAAAGACGTGCCTGCGCAGCAGTGGCAGATTCTACGCGCGATGGGCTTGACGGACGAGACGTCGGCGCTTGAAGATGCTTATTATCCAGAACTGGTCGTGGATGCGATGATCGGTTATGGCCTGCAAGGCAATCCGCGCGGCGCGGCGGCTGACTGGATTCGCTGGGCGAACAAATCGGACTGCCCGATTCTGGCATTGGACGCGCCTTCGGGCCTGGACACGACGACCGGCGTGCCCGGCGATCCGTGTATTCGCGCCACGGCAACTCTGACACTCGCCTTGCCCAAAACAGGCTTGCTGGCCCCCGAAGCCCGGCGTTATGTGGGACAGCTTTTTCTGGCTGACATCAGCGTGCCGCCGCAGCTCTACCAGCGGCTCGGCATCCAAGTCGGGCCGCTCTTTGACGGCGGCGATACCATCGAAATCCACTTTTGAGCAGCCGCTGAACAAAACGGCGGTTCTAAGGTCTCATCACCACCTTGCCGCTTTCGCCGCTCGCCATCGTGCTGACGGCCTTCTCGAACTCGTCGAGCGCGTAGTGATGGGTCACAATGGGCTTGAGGTCTATGGCTTGTGAGCGCAGCAACCCGCGCATCTGATACCACGTCTCCCACAGCCGCCGCCCGATAATCCCATAGATTGTTGCGCCCTTGAAGATGACGAGGTTAGCGAGATCGAACTCAAACGGCGCGTTGGGCAGTCCCAGCAATGCCGCCGACCCGCCGTACTTGAGCAGATCGAACCCCTGACGGATCGCCGCGGGCGCCCCGCTCATTTCCAGCAGCACATCCACACCTTCACCGCGCGTCGCCTCGCGAATCACTTCAGAGACATTGTCGGTGCGGGCGTTGCAGATGATGTCCGCGCCCACGCGCTGCGCGATATTCAGCCGGTACGCAGAGATATCCGTCGCGTAAATCGAGCGCGCGCCGATGGCCTTAGCCACCGCAATGGTCATCAGCCCCACTGGCCCGCAGCCCGTGACCAGCACCTTCTTGGCGCGCAAATCGGCGGCGAACGCGGTGTGCACCGCGTTACCGAGGTTCTCCTGTAACACGGCGAAGTCAACCGGCATCTCAGGCGGGTTCACCCATGCGTTCGTTGCCGGTATAGCGATATAGTCCGCCCAACAGCCGTCGCGATCCACCCCAATGATGCGGGTGTTGCGGCAGATATGCCCGTTGCCGGTGCGGCACAGGTCGCACACGCCGCAGACGATATGGCTTTCGGCAGAGATAAAGTCGCCGACGCCGACCGTCGTCACCTGATCGCCCGATTATAGAACTCCCTGCACAAACACACAATCGCCGCACCGATCTCGCCTACACCTTCGCCTGCCGCTTGAGGTTGACATACGCCGCTATCCCAAAGGGAATCGGCAGCCAGAAGGAGAAGAAGCGAAACACGAGTGTCGTCGTCGCGGCGTTCAGAGGCGACAGGCCAAGCCCTACCAACACGACCGGCATTGCAAACTCCATCGCCCCGGCCTCGCCCGGCGTTGGCGCAACCAACTGCGCGTAATATGAGACAATATAGGCCGCCACCACCAAGCCGGGCTCGACCGCCACTTGTAGCGCTTGAAACACCAGCCACAACGCGATCATATCCGACGCGAGAGCGCCGGCTTGATAGCCGGTTGCCGTGACCACGCCGCGCCGGTTTCGCAGAACCAGCTGGACGCTGTGCGCGAGATCATGTGTAACCCGTTGCAGCGCCTCCGGCTGATAAAGGGGCCGGCGAAACAGGCGCTGGAATCGCCGGTCGAGTCGCCGCAGCCACCAACCCGCGGCGCGTTCCAGCAAGCGAGGGCGAAGCCCCAGATAGACCTGTGTGCCGGCGACGGCGATAATCACGGCTAGCCAGCCCAGTGCCGCAACGAGCTTCAGGTCTTGCAAGTCGCCACGCGACCACAAGACGCTGAGTCCGATCAGATACGACGCCAGCAAACAGAGAGCGGCCACCATGTTTTGCGTGACCAGCAGGCCCAGCGTGCGCCCCAGCGGAAACCCGGCGCGCGCATAGAATTGCAGGCGCACCAAAAATCCGGTCACACCCGCGACAGAGAAAAGGCGGCTGGCGGCATAGGAGCCGATCATCATCTGCGTCGCGTCGGCGCGCCGGATTGGCTGTCCCAGCATAAACGCAATCTGACGCGCCACTAATCCAAAGCCGATATAGCGCAGCGACTCAAAGAGTAGAGCCAACGCAAGGAACTGCGGCCGCGCGCGTTGCAACAGCGGCACTACTTTGTCTTTGTCCTCTCCGAGAAACTGCGGTGCTACCAGATAGATCGCCAGCAGGACGAGGACTAAATAGACAACGCCGCTCACAAACTGGCGGCGTCGGCGGGAGAGGTCTTCAAGCGGGACGACTACAGGCTGTTCGAGGGTGCTCAATTAAGCCAGCTCCACGAATAGCTCTCCATAACCGACCACGCCCCACAGGTGCGGGGCCAGCCAGCGCAACTCGTACCGCTCGCCGTTGCCCAGCCCGTCCCACAAAAAGCGCAGCGTCGCCGTGTGGCCCTCGTCGTCGTATTGGATCGCTTGCGCCGCCGGGTACAGGTCCTCCTGCCACCAATCGGGCGTCTGCTCTTGCTCTCGGTAGTCGGCTTCCACCTGCGCATACCGCGCACGCGAGACGAACTTTACCGGCAATGGGTAGCCGTCCGGCAATTCTGGCTCGCCCGCGTCGGCCACCAGAATGAGCGTCGGCTCGCGGTCATAGCGCGGTACGGTCGCCAGCCTCAGCGCCGCCAGCCGGATGGCGCGCCCGTCGGGCGCGTCAGGCCCAACGCCATAGAAATCGCGCAGGAAGCCGGCGCTCTCGCCGCCCTGCGCCAGCGTCACCGCCAGCCGCTTGAGCAAGTGCCGCCAGCCGGGCACTTCCGTTTCTGACTTTGCCGAATCCCATTCACGGTCCAAGAGCCGTTGCGCTCCGTCAAGGCCCAACCGGCCAAGCACATCCTCCGGTTGGATCGTATACGGCTGGCGACGCATCAGGTCGTAGAACTCCGCGTCGCTCAACTGGTCGTATGCATTGCGGCGCCTAGCCCGATCGCGCTTTTGCAGGAAAGATTTCAACATGAGGAGACCACGGAAAATGGCAAGCCCCAAATCCTGATCGTCTGGCACACCCTCAAGCCAACGCGTTGTGATTTGGGACCGGGGAAGGCGTGAGTATAGTCTGGCCTTCAGATGCGCCGGCCATAAGGTCCGGCGCGGAACACCCACCAGCGCGGCGCGTGCGACAGCGGCTTGCCGTCCGCATCGGTGACGGGCCGCGTGGATTCACTGCCCGGCTCGCCGACGTGCACTTCTAGTACGTGCTCACAATCACATTCCGGGCACACCGTGTCGGGAGGCACCACGAAGGTCTCAAAACAGCGTATGCACTTGAACAGCACTTGCTCGCTCATAACCACCCTCGCCAAGCCACACCCGAACATAGTCTACCCGATGCGCCGGGGCGTGTCAACCGCATTGCGCCTATCGCAGCCCGATCACGTGCTGCACATCGGTCAGCGTTTTCTCGGCTATCACGGCGCAGCGCTCTGCGCTGTCACGCAAAATCGTATCCAGCGTAGCCGGGTCGCGCGTCAATTCGGCGTAGCGCGCCTGTAGCGGTCGCAAGCCTTCGATCACGACCTCCGCGAGTCCCTTCTTCAGATCGCCATAACCTTTGCCTGCAAATCGGCTCTCGATAGCCGCGCGCGGCTCGCCGGTAAACAGCTCGTATAGGGTGAGCAGATTGTAAATACCGGGCCGGTTTTCGTCGAACAGAATGCTTCGCTCGGAGTCGGTCGTCGCGCGCATGAGCTTGCGGCGGATGGCGTCAGGCGTATCGAGCAGTAGGATTGTGCTGTTCAGGTCATCATCGCTCTTCGACATCTTCTTGGTTGGCTCGCTTAGATTCATAATACGCGCCCCGACCGGCGGGATCACCACCTCGGGCACGGTGAACACGTCGCCGAAGCGCGCGTTGAAGCTTTGTGCGATGTCTCGCGCCAGCTCCACGTGCTGCTTTTGGTCATCGCCCACCGGCACGTAGTGTGTGTGATAGAGCAGGATATCGCCCGCCATCAGCACCGGGTAACCGAGCAGGCCCGCCATAACGCTAACCTGCTTCTGCGCCTTGTCCTTGTATTGCGTCATCCGTTCCAGCCAACCGAGCGGCGTGAAGCAGTTGAGGAGCCAGGCCATTTGGCTGTGCGCCGCGACGTGTGACTGCACGAAAATGTGGCAGTATCGCGGGTCTAGGCCAACTGCGATCAACATGGCCGCCATCTCGCGCGTGGCGGCGCGCAGTTCAGCCGGATCCTGCGGCACCGTAAGGGCGTGCAAATCAACAATGCAAAAGAAGTTCTCAAACTCGCGCTGGTCGTTTGCCCAATGCTTCATGGCGCCCAGGTAATTGCCGATATGCGACCGGCCCGTCGGTTGAATGCCAGAAAAAACTCGTTTCTTCATTCAAGTCTCCTCATAAACCAAAATTGCGCGTGCAGAACGTCCAGTCCGTGCCTCTGCGTTAAAACCTTCGCACAAAATAAAGAACTCTCGCCCAACCGGGACGAGAGTTCTCGTGGTGCCACCCTGGTTAGCCAACCACCGAGGCTGGCTCGCTCTGCTCCTGATAACGGCGGAAAGCCGGTGCCGACTCACAGGCCCATTCGCGCTCCGCGCTGTCGCCAGGCTTGCACCGATGCCCCGGCTCGCTGAGACCCGCTCCGAACGCTACTTCCCTGTTCAACGTCGTTGTATCAAGATTATCACAGCCAGTCGCAAGCGTCAAATTGGTGCGGCCGCTAATCGGTGTTATTCCATCGGCACGCTTCGATCAAGGCTGGCATTCCCTTCTTCACAAACAAGGCGCGCGCGCGGTCTGCCGGCGCGCGCCGCTCCTCAAGCCGCGCCCAGATGGGCCCGAGGAAAGTCTCTTCGCCGCGCCCGCGCCGCCGCAGGCCGTTCTCCGCCTCCTGCACCAATGAGGATAGGAATTTTTTGACAGGCTCCTGCGCTCGCAGCCCATCGTGGATGACGGCCTTGCGATAGCGGAGCATGGTCGGCCATGGATCGACACCGAGCACGCGCTCGACATATTCCGCGATTGCCGGCGCCGCCTCCACAAACCCCAGCGAAAGCGCGGACGCGGCCAGCGACTCGCTCTGCGGCTGTTGACAGGCAGGGCGAATCTCAATAGTGGAATGCTCGGTGCGCGCCCGCGCGCTGTTCCATGTGTAGTGTTCGTGCCACAGATAGGTTTGGAAGTCCGGCCCATGCTTGGCGAGGTAGTGCGTGAACGGACGTTGATAGGGCCGAAAGGCATCACCATCCTTCAACACATAGCACGGGTGACCGCAGATGAAGGCAATGAACTCTTCCAAAGACGCGAA
>JACQEC010000105.1 GCA_016200765.1 Chloroflexota bacterium
GCGCTTCTGCAAGTGATCAATCTCGACCAGCACCTTGCCCATCTGGACAATGGCATCCACGCCGAGGTCGGGGCGCGAGCCGTGCGCCGCGCGGCCGTGCGTTTCGACCTCGACCCACGCGAAGCCCTTGTGGCCGATGCCTATCTTCAGGCCGGTGGGTTCGGTATTGACAGCGGCATCCGCGTGCGGCAAGCGGCCCTCTCGAATGTCCGCGACAATGCCCTCGGTGCCAATGCTGGCGTACTCCTCGTCAGCCACATAGGTAAAGATGACATCGCCGCGCAAACGGACGCCGCTCTGCGCCAACGCACAGGTCGCCGCCAACGTTGCGGCCAGCGAGCCTTTCATATCAAACGCGCCGCGGCCGTAGAGTTTGCCCTCATGGGCGTCGCCGGAGAACGGCTCGGCCATGCCGTCAACCATGACCGTGTCGGTGTGGCCGTTGAAGAGCAGGGTGCGCCCGCCGCCGGAGCCGCGCAAAATCCCGATGGCGTTGTGGCGGCCGGGCGCCAGTTCGCGGTTGATAACCTCCAAGCCCCACGCCTGCATCCGGCCGCAGATGTACTGCGCGATAGCGCCTTCGCCCGGCGCGCCGGGCACGAGGTCGGGGTTGATCGAGGGAATCCGCACAAGGTCTTGCAGGATCTGCACGGCCAATTCTGGGTCAACGGTGGTCATCGCTTATGCCTTTCAGGCAGAATCCATCGATCACGAAAAGCCTATCGTCTCTGGAGAGCAGGCTTCAGCCGAATGGCGCTCTGCTTCACGGCCGTTCAAGCGTGATCGGTGATTGTCCGGCTGAAGCCTGCGCTCCCCAAACTCCCCAAACCCGCGGTATGGGCGCGAATCGAGTCGTTGGCGCGCCCGACGGCGTATCCGGCAACGTTCGCCTCGCCGCTGGTGGGCCCGGAAGGGAGTTGGCTTCAATCATGGATGCGCTGCCATGCTAACTTAAAGCCCATGATGCTGAGTTTGAGACTATCGTCCTATCGCATCGTTGGCATTTTCAGGGTATAAAGGATGTAACCAATGGTTGTCTTGGCGCGTTATCATACATGAGACTGAGCATATTCTATCAGAGTTTAGGAGGATCGAAATGTTTCGAAAACTATTGTCGGTCATCGCTAGTGGTGTGGCTGCGCTCGGTCTGGCGGCCGCGGTGGCGTTCGCGGCGCCCGACGCAGGTGTAGCGCAATCTGCGCCGCGCACGTTGGGCGTGACCAGCCCACTGACCAGCACGCAAGAGATTTCGGGTACCCATGATTCCCATCAATCTTACATTGCCAAGGCCATCGCCGATAGATTTGGTGTGACTGAAGAAGAAGTGATGGCGGTCCATGATCAGGAGAAGGGCTGGGGCGGCGTTTTCAAGGTGTTCATGCTCTCGAAATTGACCGGGCAGACCACCTCGCAGATTATCGCTCTGCGCGATCAGGGTCTGGGCTGGGGCCAGATTTATCATCAGTTCAATGTCAAGTCGGACAAGAAGCAGAATCTCGGACAGACGCTCAAGCCGCAGAGTAATGGCGCTCCGGGCAAGCCCGCTTTTGCGCCAACGCCCAGCAAGCCCAGCGATGATAAGGGATCGCACGGTCGAGGACAAACATCGCAACAGTGACGATAAAGGCCAAGACGGCGACAAGCACAAGGGCGGTAACGACAAGGATTAGTGGCGCTGAATCACGATAGCCGATAGTTGGACCGGAGTCTAGTGTGGGATAGCGTAGTAGGTTAGGCCGCCAGCGCCAATAGCATTGACAGCGGGAGTTCTCGGAGAGAAGCCGGGCGCTCCCGCTGTTGTATTTTGTCCAGTCACAATCTGGAGAAACGCGTTTTCCAGAATTGATGTCTTGACGGTTATAATATCCCCAATCGGATAGATGCGGAGAACTGCCCTGATGCTGATAGATGCGCGCGCCATTGAGGCCGTCATCGGCGCGCACCTGGGCCGGACGTTTCCGGCCGCCAGTCTGGTCGTGCGCATAGCGGGGGCCGAGACCTACGCGCGCGCCTTCGGCTTCCTCGACCCGGAGAGCAATCAGCGGCCCGCGCAACTGGATACGCGCTTTGATCTGGCGTCGGTCTCGAAGCTCTTTACCGTGACGGCTTTCATGACGCTGGTCGAGGCCGGGCATTTCCGACTCGACCAGCCGGTCTGCGAGGCGCTGTCCGAGTTTGAGGGCTTGCGCCCCATTCGCCCGTATCCTGATCCTCTGCGCGCCGGACAGGTGGTCTCGGTCTCCGCTGATGATGGCGAGGTTGACGCGGCGCAGGTGACGTTTCGCCACTTGCTGGCGCACAACTCCGGTTTGCCGGCGTGGTTGCCGCTATACCGGCAGGGCAGTCGCGAGCGTGCTTATCAAGAGGCCCTTCACTGCGCGTTCAGTTACCCGACGGGCGCGCGAGTGATCTATAGCGACATTGGCCTGATCTTGTTGGGGCTGGCTATTGAGCGGCGGTTGGGCCAGCGGCTCGACGAGGTCGTCGCGGAGCGCGTGTGCGCGCCGCTGAATTTGGCGAGCGTCGCGTATAACCCGCCTGACCCGCGCAACATCGCGCCCACCGAGGTTTGCCAGTGGCGGCAACGCCGCTTGATCGGCGAGGTGCACGACGAGAACGCCGGCGGCATGGATGGTGTCGCCGGTCATGCGGGCCTGTTTGGCGCGGCGCGCGATGTGGCGGCGCTGGGCGAGATGTACTGGCGCGGCGGAGCGCCACTGCTCGCCGAGAGGACGGTGGCCGAGATGACCCGTTTGCAGTCCGAATGGGGCGGGGCGCGGCGCGGGCTTGGCTTTGCCCTCTGGTCGCCTGATCTGGACGCCAGCAGTAACCCGCTTTCGACCCGGACGTTTGGGCATACCGGCTTCACCGGCACGTCGCTGTGGGTTGACCCTGCGCGCGAGTTGGTGGTGGCGTGCCTGACCAACCGCGTCTATTACGGGCGCGACAATGCCGACGCGATGGCCCGCTTTCGTGTGATCCTCAATCAAGCCATCGCCGGTGCGGTCGGGGGCAGTCTGTAATGCGCTATGTGATCGGTCTGGACGCCGGCGGGACCAAGACCATCGCCGTGGTGATGGACGAGGCGCGGCGCGAGTGCGGCCGCGGGGCCAGCGGCCCGGGCAATTACCACTCGGTGGGGCAGGCAGGCGCATTGGCCGCCATCCGGCACGCGGTGGGCGCCGCGCTGATGCAGGCGGGCCTTGCGGTGGAGCAGGTCGGCGCGGGTTGCTTCGCGTTGAGCGGGGTAGGCCGGCCAGAAGACCAGCAGATAGGCAAGGGGTTCGCCGATGCGGTTTTGCCGGGCGTTCCGACGGTCGTTTGCAACGACGCCATTGCCGCGCTGTATAGCGGCGCGGGCAAACCCGAAGGTATCGTGATGATCGCGGGCACCGGCTCTATCGTCTATGGCTTTGCGTCGGATGGGCGCAAGGCGCGGGCGGGCGGGTGGGGCTATCGTCTGGGCGATGAGGGCAGTGGTTGGTGGATAGCCGAGCAGGCGCTGTTTGCGGTCACGCGCGCTCACGATGGCCGCGCCCCGGCGACCGACCTGACGGCGCGTCTGCTGGCGCGGCTGGGATTGAGCCGGCCTGAAGACCTGATCACGTGGGCCTACAGCCCGGCCTGGACTCGCGATCAGGTCGCGGCGCTGGCGCCGTTGGCGCTGTCTGCGGCGGAGGCTGGCGATGCGGTTGCGGCGGGCATTGTCGGGGAAGGGGTCAGGGCGCTGGCGCTGTGTGTGCGGGTGGTGGCGGAACGACTTGGGTTGGATTCTGCGCCTTACGCCGTCGTTCTATCCGGCAGTTTATTTCGCGCCGCGCTCTACGAAGACCTCATGCGGGGCGCGCTTGCGGAGCAGGCCGCGCGCGCCATGCCGGTGGTGCCAGCGGTGGATGCCGCGACCGGCGCGGCGTGGCTGGCGCTGGACGCGCTGAACGGTCAGCGCCGCCTGTGGATAGAGTAACAGGGAGTCACGCATAAGATGATCCTGAAGGGGCGTATTCTGTTGCCCGGCGGCGAGATTGCCGAAGGGCAGGTAGTCGCAGGCGATGGGCTGATTGAACAGGTGAAGCGCACACGCGCGGGCGCGAAGCAGATCATCGCGCCGGGGTTCATTGACCTGCAGGTGAACGGCGCGTTCGGCCACGATTTCACGACCCAGCCGGAGACGATCAACGCCGTCGCGCACCAACTGCTGGCCGCCGGCGTCACGGCCTTTCTGCCGACGATTATCACGACCCCGCTGCAGCAGTATCCGAAGGTCTTCGAGGCTCTGCCTCTGCTCTCGCCGAGCGGCGCGGTCGTGCGGGGTGGCGGGGCGCGCGTGTTGGGCCTGCACCTTGAGGGGCCCTACCTCTCGCCGGAGCGGCCGGGGGCGCACGACCCGGTGTACCTGCGCCCCAGCGTTACGCCGCTCGCCGACAACCTGATCCACCCCAGCGTCCGCCTGATGACGCTAGCGCCGGAACTGAACAACGGCTTGCAGGCCGTTCACAACTTAAGCGCGCAGGAAATCGTGGTGGGGCTGGGCCACTCGGCGGCGACTTATGAACAGGCGCGCGCGGCGCTGGTGGCGGGCGCGCGCTGGGGCACGCACCTGTTTAACGCGATGACGCCCCTGCACCATCGCGAGCCGGGGCTTATCGGCGCGCTGTTGGCCGACGACGAGGCCTTTGTCGGAGCGATTGCCGATGGCGTGCACGTCCACCCGTCCATCTTCAAGTGGCTGGTGAAGGCCAAAGGCGCAGAACGGATCACGCTGGTGAGCGACGCGATGGCGGCGGCAGGCATGATGCCCGGCGAATACTCACTGGCGGGCAGTCGTGTGATCGTAGACGAACGGTCGGCGCGGCTGGAGAACGGCACGCTGGCCGGCAGTATCCTGACCATGGATCAGGCGGTGCGCAATCTGGTGGCGTGGGGGGCGTGCTCGCTGGCCGACGCGCTGACGATGGCCAGCACAAGCCCCGCGCGCCTCCTGCGGCTTGACCATCTGGGGCGCATCGAGGCCGGCTGTTCCGCCGATTTCGTCGTGCTGGACGAATCGCTGAACGTGAGGCAGACGATTATCGGCGGGCAGGTTGTGTTTGAGCGGTGAGCCGCTGAAACGAAAGATGCCATCGTCATTGCTCCTGTCCGAGATACGCGAACAGCCGGATGTGTTGCGCCGCCTGATGGAGAGGGAGATGGGGCGCGTCCAGCGCATCGCCGCGCTCATCCGCGCCCGCGACGCGCGCTACGTGCTGATCGCCGCGCGCGGCACGTCCGACAACGCGGCGCGGTACGCGCAGTATCTCTTTGGCGCGCGCAACGGCCTGACGGTGGCGCTGGCCGCGCCCGCCCTCTACACGCGCTACCACGCGCCGCCGCGCATGGACGGCGCGCTGGTCATCGGCATCTCGCAGTCGGGCGCGTCACCGGACATCGCCGCGGTCATCGAGGAAGGGCGGCGGCAGGGCTGTCTGACGCTGACCATCACCAACGCTCCCGCTTCGCCGCTGGCGGCGGCCGCCGACGAGGTGATCCTTCTTCACGCCGGTGAAGAACAGAGCATCGCCGCCACCAAGACCTACACCGCGCAGTTGATGGCGCTGGCGATGCTCTCGGCGGCGCTGGCCGACGGAGAGCGCGAGTTGCTAGCGGAGGTGCCGGCCCAAATTGAAGAGGCTCTGCAAGCGGCGGCGGCGCCGGTGGTTGAGGCGGCTGAACGGTTGAAAGCGGCGGACCGCTGTGTGGTCATCGGGCGCGGGTACAACTACGCCACCGCCTTTGAGATTGCGTTGAAGCTGGCAGAACTGACCCGTATCGTCGCCGAGCCGTTTTCGTCTGCTGATTTTCTGCACGGGCCGATTGCGCTGATCGAGCGCGGCTTCCCGGCCATCGTGGTGAACCCCAGTGGCCGTGTGTATGATGAGGTGAGCGAGGTTGAGCAGGAGATGATCGCGCGCGGCGCGTCGCCGGTCGTCTTGTCAGACCGCGCCGATGCCGCCGGACGCGAGCCGACCATCGCTCTGCCGGGCGGCGTGCCGGAGTGGCTGTCGCCGCTCGTCAGCGTGGCGCCCGGCCAACTGCTGGCCTATCATCTTAGCGTCGCGCGCGGCTTCGACCCCGACCAGCCGCGCGGCTTGCAGAAGGTCACACGGACGATGTAGCGCGTCACTGGCGCGGGCCCAGCGCCACCACGCCGCCGTCCAGGACGATCTCCTGACCGGTCAGCGCGTTACCATCCGTGACGAGGAAAAGCGCGGCGGCGGCCAAATCTTCCTCCTCGACCGTGCGCCCCAGATGATTGCGCTTCGCCGCGTTCGCGCGCGCTTCGCCCATGGGCGGCACGACGAAGCCGGTGTCTACAAAGCCCGGCGCAAGCGCGTTGACGCGAATCTGCGGCGCGAAGGCGCGCGCCAGCGCCTTGGTGATCACGGCGAGGGCGGCCTTGGAGCCGCAGTAGATCACCGAACTGCCCGTCGCCATGATACCCGCGACGGAGGTGATGTTGATAATCGAGCCGCCGCCGTTCTTGAGCATGTGCGGCACCGCCGCGCGCGTGCAGTAGATGGGCCCCTTCACGTTCACCCCCAGCGTGCGGTCTATCAACTCCTCGGTCAGCAGGTCAAGCTCGCGGTGGGGGGTAGGGCGGGTGTAACCGGCGTTGTTGACGAGAATATCCAGCCGCCCGAAGTGCTGGACGGCCGCATCAATCAGCGCGCGCGCTTCGGCATCGCGCGAGACATCGGCGCGCACGGCGATGGCCCGGCCCCCGCCCGCCGTGATCTCTTGCACAACGGCTTGCGCCTCCGCTTCGGATTTGGAAAAGTTGACCACAACCGCCGCGCCCTCACGGGCGAAGGCCAGGCAGGTCGCGCGCCCGATACCCTTGCCGCCGCCGGTAACGATGGCGACTTTGTCTTGCAGTTTCATACACGCTCCTTGAAATGGGGTGATCTACCGTAACATGCGCAGGCCCGCGTAGGCGATACCCGCCGCCATCGCGCCCACCGCGACCAGCGCCACATCGGCCTTACGAACCGTGATGGCCGCGAAGACCGCGGCGGCGATAACGACGCTGGGCGCATCCACCAGCGCGGCAGGCGCGAGGTCGAGCGAGACGACGAGAATCACGCCGACCACGGCGGCGCTCACGCCCGCGAGGAATGTTTGCGCGATGCGATTATCGTGCAGAGACTCGACATAGCGCGCTCCGGCCAGCACAAAGACGAACGAGGGCAGGAAGACAAAGAAGGTGGCGATGATGGCGCCGGGCAGACCGCCGGCGATGAAGCCGACAAAGGTGGTGAACAGCATGAAGGGGCCCGGGGTCGCCACGCTCAACGCCACGCCATCCAGCAGTTGGCCGGCCGTGAGCCAGCCGAACTCGTCCACCGCGCCGCGCTGTAAGAAAGCAATCGAGGCGTACGCGCCGCCAAACGAGAAGAGGCCAGTCTTGAGGAACAGCCACGCCATTTGCAGCCAGTCGGGATAGACCGCGCTCAAGATGCCGCCCAGCATGAGCGGCAGAGCCACGGCGATTGCCGGCGGCGGCGCGGCGCGCGCGCGCCCCTCGCGCCAGATCACGTGCAGGAGCCCCGCGGCCAGCAGGATGATCAGGAAGTCAACCCCGATGAAGCGCACACCCACGAACGCGGCGGCCAGCAGGGCGGCCAGCGCGGCGCTCTTGATCGTGGCGCGCCCGAGTTTGATCAGGCCTGCGGCGATGATGCCCAGCACAGCCGGCTTGAGAATGTACAGGGCGTCGTTGACCTGCGGCAGGTTGCCATAGGTCACGTAGAGCCAGCTTAACGCGACCATGATGGCCGCGCCCGGTAGAACGAAGGTCAGGCCGGCCACGATGCCGCCCAACCAGCCGCGCTTGAGATAGCCCACGTAGATGGCGATCTGAAGCGCCTCCGGGCCGGGCAGCATGTGGCAGAAGGCCATGATCTTGACAAAGCGATCCTTCGAGAGCCATCGGCGCCGCTCGACCATCTGGTTGAACATCATCGTAATCTGCGCGACCGGGCCGCCCACATTGATGAAGCCGAGCATGAGGAAGTAGAGGAACACTTCGCGCCACGACAGGACACGGCCTTCAACCTCGAGCGGGGCTTCGGCGGGTGGTATTGGGTCCATGGGGTTACGCTGGCTGAAACGGCGGTATCCAGTCGCCGTGCGCCTCAAGCAAGTCATCCACCAGCGCCGTAATCTGGTCGAGCGAGAGTTCCGCGGCGGTGTGCGGGTCGAGCATCGCGGCGTGATAGACGTGATCGCGCCGGCGCGACAGCGCCGCCTCGACGGTGAGCGCCTGCACGTTGACGTTGGTCTGTATCAGCGCGGCCAACTGCGGCGGCAGTCTGCCAATCTTCTGCGGATGCCAGCCGCGCGCATCCACCGCGCAGGGCACCTCGACACAGCAGTCCGGGGGCAGGTTGTCAATCAGCCCGTCGTTGCGCAGGTTGCCGTAGATCGTGCGCGGCTGACCGGTGACGATGCTGTGGATAATCAACGAGCCGTACTCGTGACTGCGCTTTAGGTCAATCGGCTGGTCGCTCTGGTACTCGACGCGCAGGCGCTCCCAGCCCGCGATTTGCGCCTCGCAACGGCGGATGTATTCGTCGAGCGGAATGTGGTACTGCTCGACAAGGTCGGGGCGGTCGCGCTTGATGAACCACGGCACATATTCGGCGAAGTGCTCGGACGACTCGGCGACGAAGTAGCCGAGTCGCTGAAAGACCTCGTAGCGCACGCGATTCCAGTCCGGCACGCGCCCTTCGGCGACGACCTGCCGGATGCGCGGGTAGAGGTCTGCGCCGTGATGCGCGAATTTCAAGTAAAATGCCATGTGGTTGATGCCCGCGCAGAGGTAATCAATTTCGGCAACCGGCACGCCAATGTCCCGCGCCAACTGCATAGCCGTGCCCTGCACGGAATGGCAGAGGCCAACCGTCTTGATGCGGCTGGCGCGGGACATCGCCCAGCAGTTCATGGCCATCGGGTTGACGTAGTTCAGAAAATAGACATCGGGACAGAGTTCCTCCATGTCGCGGGCGATGGACAACAGCACCGGAATGGTGCGCAGGGCGCGCATGATGCCGCCGATGCCCAGCGTGTCCGCGATGGTCTGGCGCAGGCCGTACTTTTTCGGCGCCTCGAAATCAACGACGGTGGCCGGCCGGTAGCCGCCGACCTGAATCATGTTGATCGCGTAGTCCGCGCCGTCGAGCGCCTTGCGGCGATCGGTTGTGGCGGTGATGGCCGGTTTCGCGCCGAGGGTGGCGGCCACCTTGTGGGCTACGATTTCAGACGTGCGCAGGCGCTCGGCGTCTATGTCCATCAGGCGGATGGTCGAGCCGGACAACTCTGGGAAACTCAAAATATCCGTGAGCAGGTTCTTGGCGAAGACGGTGGAGCCTGCGCCGATGAAGGCGATGTTGACCATAGACGATATGGGCGATTATAGTGTAAGGTGACGACAGGATGCAAGGAGAACGAGATGCGCATCGAGCGATACAGCCTGATCGAGGGGGCGCGGCAGGCGCGCGGGTTGGCAGTGATCATTGACGTGTTTCGGGCGTTCAGCGTGGCGGCGTATGCCTTCAAGCAGGGAGCGCGGGAGATTGTGCTGGTCGGCGAGGTCGCGCAGGCGTTTGCGCTCAAAGAGCGATTCCCCGACGCGCTGTTGGTGGGCGAGGTTGGCGGCCAGCCGATCGAGGGGTTTGATCTGGGCAACTCGCCGACGGAGGTGGCGCGCCATGACCTGCGCAGGAGGCGGCTGATCCAGCGCACCAGCGCCGGCACGCAGGGCGTGGTCGCGGCGCGGAGCGCCAACCAGATAGTGCTGGGCAGTCTGGTCTGCGCCGAGGCGATTGCGGTCTATGCGCGGCGGCTAAACCCGGAGGTGGTATCGCTGGTCGCGATGGGCTACGGCGCGCACCGCACAGCGGAGGAAGACGAAGCCTGCGCTGAATTATTGTCCGCCCGACTGCGCGGTGAGCCGGTGGACGCCCACGCCCTGATCGAGCCGTTGGGCAATCCACAGGCCGTTGCGCAATTTCAAGCCGAGCGACCCGGCACGCCGCGTGAGGATATAGACTACTGCCTGTCGTTGGATCGGTTCAGTTTTGTGATGCCGGTGGCTGAAGAGGACGGGTTGCTGGTGGCGCGCAGGGTGGAGGTGGGTTGAGCGTTGAGCGTTGCGCGTTGTGCGTTGAAAGACTTTGGGCAGTGGGGCAGGCGGGCAGGGACAGGCGGGCAGGGGCAAGCCCTGCCCCTACGGGGGCTGATGGGTTTACCATGACGGCTAGGACCGATGCGCTCTGGGGTGGGAATGTGACAGGATGTGACAGGCGGACTTATGCCTTTCTGTAGAGAGTATGGGTTTGCAGAAAGGGTGGTAAGCGTGGCAGTCATTGTCACACTGGCGGAGCATGACTCGACGGATTACTTGGTATGTGATGGTGGTAGGCAGTAGGGTTTTTGGGAGATGGGTAGAGCGTTGCGCGCTGAAAGATGTTGGGCAAGGGGGCAGGGGCGCAAAACACAAGTCGCGTCAAGAGCGCGGCATCGGGTATTGAGAACGGCATCGGTTGAAAACCGACGCCTACTGTATCAAACCGGCTGCGCCGGTTGGGCACCATAACCCGCGCAGTAGGTTTTGTAATGTAGGCGTCGGTTTCCAACCGATGCCGCTCTCCGATGCCGCGCTTCTGGTTACGGGAAGGACTGGAAGCTATCCACAAGCACCTGCGTGCCGCGCGATAGCGGGTTCTTGGTGCCGAGCACCTGCACCTGAATGGTGTGTGTGCCCGCGCCGGTCGTGAATGCCTTGACGGCCTTCCACTGCTGTGTGGCCGCGTAGAGGTCAATCGTGCCCTGATCCACGCCGTCGAGGAACACCTTCGCTTGACCATACGACGGGCCGAGCGCGGTGATCCAATCCACCTGCGTGCCGCTGAACGTCCAACTGGCGGTGGCGCTGGCCGTCTTGCTGGTGCGGTAACTGCCGCCGAAGGCGCGTGTGTCGGAGACGCCCGTCCAACTGTCGTACTGCACGGCGAGGGCGCTCTCCTGCGTGGTTGTACTGCCGACGATGAACGCGTCGAGCGCGACGTTGAAGTCCGTGGAGCCCGGATTCTTCGTGCCCGCGACCTTGACGACGAGGGTGTGGCTGGCGTTGGTCAGGCCGCCGAAGGACTGCTGGACGTTCCACTGCACGGTGGGGCTGTACAGATCGAGGGTGCCCTTGTTGACGCCGTCAATCGTGACCTGCGCCTTGCCCTGATCGGGGCCTTTGCGCGTTACCCAGGTGATGGACGTGCCGCTGAACTTGAAGGTGGCGCTGTCCTTGGCCACCTTGCTGACGCGGTACGCGCCGCCGCTGGCGTGCAGGTCGCCCACGCCGTGCCAGCCGTTGTAGCTGACGCCGTTGGCGATGTCCTGCGCGACGGTGGGGGCGGCAAAGGTGGCGACGTAGCCGGTCGGCGTGACCGTGGCCGTCGCGCGGATCTGTGTTGGTCGTGCGGAATGAGGAAAGTCGGAGGACGTCGTGCCGCCGGCAACGTGGATTCCACCGCTCGCATCGAGGGCAATGCTCCACCCATGCTCATCCCCACTGCCACCTAAGTAGGTCGAGTAAAGCAAGTCGTTCAGGCCGTTGCCTCCCGGACTCAGAACGAGGACAAAGGCGTCATAATTACCGCCCCCTGGGACCGGTTGGACGGCATCGGGCGTGATGGGGAAATCCACAGTAGTCGTGACAAAAATCATGGAGCCCGACACGTAGGCCGCCCCACTCGCATCCGTCACGATATCGAGCCCCCCGTCAAGTTGGCTACCCCCGATGTAGGTGGAATACAGTAAGGTAGAAAGGGTGGGATCCAATTTGGCCACGACAGCATCACAATTACTCTGGGTCGTCTGGTAAGCACCCGGGGTCGTTGGGAAATCAGAGGAGCAGGAATCTCCCGACACGTAGATCGCGCCGCTTAGATCAATCGTGATCCCATAGACATCGTCCACGTCGCTCCCGCCCAGAAAGGTCGAATAGAGCAAGGCCGAGCCGTCTGCGCTCAGTTTGAAGACGATGCCATCCGAGCAACCACCGTGGACCGTCTGGAAGGCGCCGGGCGTGGTCGGAAAGGTGCTTGGCGCACTCCCGACAACATAAACGGCGCCGCTTTGATCAAGAGCGCCCCCAGAGACCAATTCTGGGTTGCAGCCACTTACCACGGCGCTTCCGATGTAGGTGCTGTAGACCAGCGCCGACCCTGCCGCGTTCAGCTTCGTGACGAAGAGGTCAGACATGCCGTTCATCGTCGTTTGGTAGGCCCCGGGGGTGGTCGGAAAGTCCGGAGAGCCCGTGAGCCCCATGATATACACCGCGCCACTCGAGTCAACAGCGATTTTAGACCCCCACTCAAAGCCGTCACCGCCCAGAAACGTCGAGTAGACGAGGGAGCTGCCGGTAGGATCGAATTTGGTTACGAAGGCATCTTCCTGCCCGCAGGTTAAACCATTGCCACAAACGGTGTGAAAGGCACCCGCGGTGGTCGGAAAGTCCGAAGAACCCGTGGACCCCGTGACATACGCCGCGCCGCTAGAGTCCACCGCGATGGCGTAGCCCCAATCGTCATTAGTTCCGCCCAAATACGTGGCGTAAATGATCGCTCCACTCGCAGCGAGTTTGACGACGAAACTATCACCTGACCAGGCGCCCCCGTTGAAGGTGGTGTCGAAGGCGCCGGGTGTGACCGGGAGGGTTGCGGAAGTGATGTAGCCGGTGACGTACGCGGCGCCGCTCGTATCTAAGACCAATTTGCAGGCATAGCTGTTGCAGTCAACGCCGGGGATGAATACGACATTGATCGTCGTCGCGCTGGGTTGGGACGGATTCATCCCCGTCACGGCTGTCGGAGACGGAGCGCTTGCGATGGTGTACGGAGCAATCACCTCGTCGCCGGCGACCTGCGCCCCACCGCTGACCCCAAGCCATGGAGAGGCATCGGCAGTGATGAGGGCTGGAAGCGTCCAACGGAACTCGCCCAGCGCGGTGTGCAGGTGCAGTGTGCCCTGATCCAAGTCAAGGCCGTCAGCCCCCTCCACGCGCAGGCGCACCGCGCTCAAGTCGGCGCCGTCGTGGACGATAAACCTCTGCGCGATCGGCCCGCCCGCTTGCTGTAGTTCCAGATCAACGCCGGGATAGAGGTCTACGTAGCGCACACCGCCCCAAGTCGGCAGGCCGCTCTGCCATTTGTCAGGATCGTTGCCGATGAAATAGGAGACGTGTCCCGGCAGGGGATCGAATGGCTCCAGGCGCGGCTGCGGGTTGGCGCCGACGAAACTGAACTTGAGATTGACGCCCCGGCTCGGCTGGGTCTGTGGGATGAGCGACCCCGGGCTTAACGGCGCGAGTGCAAGCGCGCCGCCCCGCAGAGCAGGCACGGCGGACGGCGCTGATGGCTTTTCCAGCAGGGTGAACCAAAGCGCGTCGTCGCTCAAAGAGAGCGCGCGATCCGCGCCGCGCATCTGGAAGCGGATGCCGTTGGGCGACGCGGCAAGGTTCGCGACGAACGGCGCGGCGACGCCGGACAGGCGGGCGGCTGAATGGGCGCGGGCGATGGGTGCGGCTTGTGGCGGCGCCGACGAGCGCGGCCCTTGCGCCACCGTAGGCCGTGCGCCTGCCAACAACATCAAGGCGAGCGACGCCACGCTCAAGATCAAACGACGAACGGACACTGACGGTAGGTTCATATGCCCTCCTTGTCGAGGAACCACGTGCGAGACTTCTGGTGGACGATGGCACCGTGCGCGCGAGTTTTACTTTACGCCGATGTGCGCCTGTTGTCAAACACGAATTGCACAGTAGGGGCGGGTCTTACGCCCGCTCTGTCGTGGGCAGGGGCAAGCGGGCAGGGACAAGCCCTGCCCCTACCGCCGGACGCGCTCGACGGCCTGCTTCCAGCCCGCGTAGAGGCGCTCGCGCTCGCTCTCCTTCATGCGCGGGGTGAATACGCGCTCAACCTGCCACTGTGCGCGTATCTCATCGGTTCCACGCCAATAGTTCACCGCTAAGCCCGCGAGGTAGGCCGCGCCCAGCGCGGTGGTCTCGGTGATGGCTGGGCGCTCTACCGGCACGTTCAGGATGTCGGCCTGAAATTGCATGAGCCAGTCATTGGCCGCCGCGCCGCCATCCACCCGCAGTGTCTTCAACCGCTTGCCTGCGTCCGATTCCATCGCCTCCAGCACGTCGCGCGACTGGTAGGCGATAGCCTCTAACGCCGCGCGCGCGATGTGAGCGCGGCTCGTTCCGCGCGTCAGCCCGACCAATGCGCCGCGCGCCAGTGCGTCCCAGTAGGGCGCGCCCAAACCGACGAAGGCCGGCACGAGATAGACCCCGCCGGTATCGTCCACCGAAGCGGCCAAGGCCGCTGTTTGATCGGCGCGCTCGATGATTTGCAGGGCGTCGCGCAGCCATTGGATCGCCGCGCCCGCGATGAACACCGAGCCTTCGAGACAATAGGTCATCTGCGAGCGCAACAACCAGCCGACGGTGGTCAGCAGACCGCTGTGGGATGCCGTGGGCGTGGGACCGGTGTTCATCAGCATGAAACAGCCCGTGCCGTAGGTGTTCTTCGCCAACCCTTCGTCAAAGCACGCCTGACCAAAGGTGGCGGCCTGCTGGTCGCCCGCCACGCCGCGAATGGGGATAGGCTCGCCGAACCACTGCGGGTCGGTGAGCCCGAAGTCACCCGACGACGGCCGAACTTCGGGCAGAAGCGCGCGCGGAATGTTCAGGATGCGGAGGAGGTCGTCGTCCCATTGACCGCGCGCGATGTCGAAGAGGAGCGTGCGCGACGCGTTGGATGGGTCGGTGGCGTGAACCGCGCCGCCGCCCTTCGACAAGCTCAGGCCGCCAGTCAAGCGCCAGATGAGAAACGTGTCCACCGTGCCGAAGGCCAGTTCGCCCTGCTCGGCGCGGCGGCGGGCATCGGGCACGTGGTCGAGAATCCAGGCGATCTTGGTGCCCGAAAAGTAGGCGTCGAGCACAAGTCCAGTGCGGGCGCGGAAGAGGGCTTCGTGGCCGGCCTCGCGCAGGCGCGCGCACTCGTCCGCGGTGCGGCGGCACTGCCAGACGATGGCGTTGGCGATGGGCTGGCCGGTGCGCCGATCCCAGATGATGGTCGTCTCGCGCTGGTTGGTCACGCCGATGGCCGCGACGTCGCGGGCGGTTGCGCCGGCCCGGGTCAGGGCTTCGCGCGCGACGTGGAGTTGACTGCGCCAGATGGCTTCGGGGTCATGCTCGACCCAGCCGGGCTGTGGGTAGATTTGGGGGAATTCTTGCTGGGCGAAGCTGGCCACCCGCGCGGAGTGGTCGAACAGGATAGCGCGCGAGGAGGTGGTGCCCTGATCGAGCGACAGGATAATGTTTGGCATGTGAGGGTTCACGCCGCCCTTCGACAAGCTCAGGCCGCCGCCGTTCGACAGGCTCACGCCGCCGCGCGCGCGTCCAGCCACGCGGCCACTTCGGCTAGTATCTGCTCCTTGCCGGTTTCGTTATACAGTTCGTGATACAGCCCATCGTAGATTTTGAGCGTCTTGTCGGTGGAACCGCAGGTTGCGTAGAAGCGCCGCGAAGATTCGGGGCTGACGAGTTGGTCGTCGCCGCCGTGCAGGAGCAGGCAGGGCAGGGTGAAGCGCGGCGCGGAGGCCAGCGTGTCCGCCTGCGCGCCAAAGAACTCGACCGCCCAGCGCGCGCTGGCAACCCCGTGCAGATACGGGTCGGCGCGGCGCGCTTCCGCCACGGCGGGGTTGTGCGAGAGGCGGTCAAGCGGTATCCCATTGGCCAGCGAAAATGACGGCATGGCCACGGACAGCAGACGGCTTAAGGTGATCTTCCAAGCCGGCACAGGCAGGGCGGTCATCAGGGCGGCGCCGCTGGCGACGACTCCCTGGACGCGGTTCGGGTTGCGGAGGCCGTAGCGCAACACGACCAGGCCGCCCTGACTGTGGCCGATGAGAAACGTCTTGAGGCCGGGCTTCTGGGCTTGAGCCAGCGCGACAAAGCGCTCCAAATCGGTCACGTAGTCATCAAAGGCGATGACGTGGCCGCGGCGACCCTCCGATTGGCCGTGCCCAATCTGGTCAAGGGCGTAGGCCGCGTAGCCGCGCTTGACGAGGTAGTCTGCGACGTGCGCATAGCGCGCCGAATGGTCGTCAAAGCCGTGTGCGATCACCAGCAGGGCTTTCTCGGGCTGTGTGCCTGTCCAGGCCTGCCAGTGCAATGCGCCTTCGGTGCCGGCGAGTTGACCTTCAGAATGGTGTTCCATCATAGCGTCCTTTCAGGCATAGTGCTGTTTGCAGAAACCCCGTGTCCCTGCGTCCCCGCGTTTTTCTCAGATGATCAATCACCTCGGCGACGACACGAACGTCCACCCAATCGCTTTTCCTCCTGCGGCGTGTAGGGTGGATTCTAGATTGTATAGTGACTCCCGGAAGTGCGGTGGTTGAGTATGATCGCTTGGAATTTGGACCAGACGTTGTCTGCGGGGCCATCAAGGATGCGCTTCAAACACCAAGCATACGGGTAAATTGTGGAGCCTCGCCACTGTAAAGGGAACGTATCCTTGCCGAAAACCGGGTCGTCGCGCTGCCAATCAGCCGGGCCGAAGTGATGCTCGATGACCTTTACGATGTAAGCGGCGAACTCTAGGGCAATTCCGCGCAATCCAACTTCCGAACCCGTCGTTCGGTAATCGGTATGGATGTCGGCCAGGATGCGCTCAACCGCTTGAATTGACGCCTCCGAGTAATCAAGCCGAATACCGAAAGTGTCAAGCGCGAGGCTCTCGGCGAAGGCGCTGAGCTGGTCTTTAATGTCCTTGGTGTCCACGTGTTTTTCGCAGATGGGCAATCACCTCAGCGATGAGCCTTGCCAAAGCGCTAGGTCAAGGCGCGCAGGTTGTAGATGCACAGTGAGCTGCTGGAAAGAGCAATCATCGCGTTGTCGAATGAGCCGATAGATGTTACAATGCTTGCGGACGATGATACCATTGAGAAGCAAGGCGTGTCCAATAGCAGGGCCCATCAAAAGTTGTTAGTGACGAAGTTCGCTCTCGCTGGACTCCCGGTGGTCGCAAATCCAGCGGCGCTCAGTGGCGGATATGGCTATCCGCCACGAGCGAGAAGCGGAATCCTGCCAGCTTGTCAAGAGACTTTTGAGGAGCCCTGTGTCCAATAGTGACCAGAGGCTATGGATACTCAAACCAAGAAAACCGCGTTACGCATGTTCAGTTACGGCCTGTATGTGATCACGTCGCGCACCGAGAGTGACCGCAGTGCGTTTCTGGCCAACTGGGTGAGCCAGTGCTCGTTTGAGCCGCCGATGCTGATGCTGGCCGTTGAGCAAGAAGCGCACTCGCTGAAGGTCATCCGGCAGAGCGGCCGCCTCGCGGTCAATGTGCTGGAAAGTGGGCAACGTGAACTGGCGGGCTGGTTCGGGCGGCACCATGACAAGGTCGGCGACAAACTGGTCAACCGCGAGTTGAATACGTCTCCCGGAGGGTTGCCGCTTCTGCCGGAAGCCCTCAGTTGGGTGGAAGGCAAGGTTGTCGGCCAGATGCCAGCAGGCGATCATGTGCTGTTGGTCGCCGAGGTCGTCGAGGCGGGGGTCGTGCGCGAGGGCGTGGCCTTACCGCTGAAGGAGACGGGTTTCCGCTATGCGGGGTGACCCTTCGGCAGGCTCAGGAACGATCATGGCTGAATCCACACAACGGTTGCGCGCGCATATCAGAGAGTTAGGGCGGCTGGCAGAGGTGGTCGGCGCGCTGACGAAAGAGTTTGAGCGCCAGCCGCGCGTCGAAGTGCTGGCGACGGTCAAGGACAAGGTGGCGCGGCTCTGCGCGGAGTGGGAGCAAGCGGAGGCGATCCTATCCGGGAAGTGAACGGCCGGAGGTTCGCCTGCGGTTGACCTATGGACCATACCAGTCTGCCGATTATCAAAAACCTGACCCGCGTCGCGCCGCCGCAGATTCGCAGGCACGAGCGCGTCTTCGCCGTGATGTTCGCGCTGGTCTTTTTTGCGATCTGGCTGCTGCCGTTCTGGGGGCCGGTGTTGATCCCCGCGGCGCTGGCCTACATCGTCTTTGCCTACGATCTCTATTGGACATTTCAGGCGCTATACGGCACGGCGTGCGCCGTCGTTTCGTATCGCCGCATGCAGGCGTGGCGGCAGATAGACTGGCGCCAACGTTACGCACAAATGGGGCGGAGTGTGTATCAGGTCGTGGTGATCCCGAACCTCGGCGAGCGCGTCGAGACCCTGCGCGCAACCTTGCAGGCGCTGACGCAGGTTGATTATCCGACGGAGCAGATGGCCGTTGTGCTGGCGATGGAGGAGCGAGAGGAGGGCGCGCTCGCCAAAGCCGAGACGCTGCAAGCGGAGTTTGCGGGCCGCTTCGCGCACATCTGGATTTCCACGCATCCCCTGCTGGCGCACGAAACCGCCGGTAAGGGCACCAACCTGGCCTACGCGGCGCGGCAGGCGAAGCGGCGCTGTGACGAGCTGGGTTGGGATAGCGCGAAGGTGCTGGTGACGACCATTGATGCCGACACGCGCCTGCACTCGCAATATCTGGCGGCGCTGGCGGCGCAATTCCTCACCACCGATCAGCCCACGCGCAAATTCTTTCAGGGCATCTTGCTCTTGATGAACAACATCTGGGACGTGCACGCGCCCATCCGCGCGCTCAGCGCCTTCTGGACGTTTACCTTCGTGACCGGCGTGACCCACTACGAGCGCATGACGACGGCGGTCTATTCGACGAGCCTGCGGCTGTTGGAGGAGATCGGCTATTGGGATTTGCGCGCGCCGGTTGAGGACGGGCGCCTGTTCTTCCGGGCGTTTTTCGCGCTCAAGGGACAGGTCGAGGTCGTTCCGATTTACCTGCCGATTGGTCTGGATGCGGTGGCCTCGCGCAACTTGTGGACGGCGCTCAGCATTCAGTTCCGGCAGATGCGCCGCTGGGCGTGGACCGTGTCGAACCTGCCCTTCATCGCGTATCAGTGGCAACGCCACCCTGAAATCTCATGGCGGCGCAAACTGCAGAAGTGCTACCCCTATGTCGAGAGCCTGCTGATTATCCCGGCCTCGTGGTTTGTGATCACCATGGGCGGAATCCTGCCCGGCCTGATCAACCCGGCCATGCAATCGTCGGTCTTCGGCTGGCCGCTGTCGCTGATTGCGCCGATCATCCTTGCGCCGTCGGTCGTGGGCGTCATCGCCGGGCTGGCGATCAACTTGCGCTTGCGCGCGCAATACGCCCCGCGTCCCCGGCCGGTCTCCCGCCTCTACCGCGTTCTACAGTGGGGCGAATGGTTGTTGCTGCCGCTGGCGGGCGTGGTGTATTTCAGCGTGCCGTACCTTCAGTCTTACTGGCGCTTGCTGCTCGGCAACGACCTCGAGTACGAGCGCACCCCGAAATAACCGGACGCAGGGCACGGGAAGACGTGGCGCGTTGGCGCGTTCCGCGTGAGCGCGCGATTGGCTTGCCCGTTAGCCGTACAGCAGGGCGGCCCGTCTTGCCTCGCTAAAACTTTCAGCGCCATCCGCCCAGCGCGCGACGATTTCACCGACCCCTCGTTGTTGTTCAAGCATCGCGCGCGCTCCGGCATCCCCGATCAGCCGGTCGAAATGCTCGGCGCGCCATCGGAAGTCAGCCGCAAAGAGTTGTCTCAAGACGCTGATCAGGTGCAGGCTCATCGTCAGCGGGCGCAGGGTGGCGCGGTCGGTGACGTGAATTTGCACGCCCGCGCAGTTCTGTCCGGCATGTTTGTCGGAGGCGGGCACGAAGGCCGCGGCGCGGAAGCGCACCCCCTCGAGGCGCAGGTCGTTCAGGGCGGCGGCCAGCGCGTGCCCGTCCACATACGGGGCGCCGACCAGTTCAAAGGGCAGAGCCGTTCCGCGCCCGACCGAGAGATTTGTCCCTTCCAGCAGGCACGTGCCCGGATAGACCGTCGAGGTCGAGACGTGCGGCATGGCGGGTGAGGGGGGCACCCAAGGCAGTCCCGTCTGGTCGCCCCACAGACCGCGCCGCCAGCCGCGCAGTGGGACCACCTGCAAGTCCGCGCCTGTACTCAAGGTCTGATGATAGAAGCGCGCCAACTCGCCCAGCGTCATCCCGTAGCGCAGTGAGATGGGACCATAGCCGACAAACGACTGCAAGGCCGGATCCAATACCGGGCCTTCGACGATCAGGCCGGTGATGGGGTTGGGGCGATCCAGCACGACGAGAGGCACGCCGGATTCAGCGCAGGCTTCCAACGCGAGGCCGAGCGTGGCCGTGTAGGTGTAGAACCGCACGCCGACATCCTGAAGGTCAAAGAGGAGGATGTCAATCTGGGCGAGCATTTCCGGAGTTGGCTTGCGCGTGTGGCCGTAGAGCGAGTAAATCGGCAGGCCGGTTTGCGGCTCGCGTCCCGAGAGGATGGTCTCGCCCGCGGCGGCGGACGCCGCAAGGCCGTGCTCCGGGCTGAACAACGCCACGAGATTGACCCCGGCCTCGCGCAGGGCGAGGAAGTTTGGCCGCAGGTCGCGCGTGACGCCGGTTGGGTTGGTGAGCAGGCCGACGCGGCCCTTCGACAGGCCGCGCAGGTGGGCCGGAGGATCGGCGAGGAGCGCGTCGAGGCCGGTGACGACGGGTGACGGGTGACGGGTGACGGGTGACGGGTTGTATGTCGTCACACGTCACTCGCTACTCGGCAGGGTGTGCCGGTTAAAGCGTGCAGAACCGCAGTCAGCACGTCAATGGCCTTCAGATATTCATCCAGATCAATGTGCTCGTCGGGCGTGTGGTCGAGGTTGGAGTCGCCCGGCCCATAGGCGACGATGGGGCATTGCCAGAGCGGGCCAACGACGTTCATATCGGATGTGCCGGTCTTGAGCGTGAAGCCCGGCTGGGCGCCGTGCTCGCGGATGCCGGCCAGAAACGCGCGAACGAGGGGCGTATTCTTCTCGGCGCGGTAGGCCGGCTCCTCGCTGGCGAAGGTCAGATCGGCGTCGCCAGCCATCGGGCGCAGGTCGCGCTTTAAGGTTTCGATTTCGATGCCAAGCGGCACGCGGAGGCCAACCGTCATCGCGACCGAGTCGGCAAAAGCGTCGTCGCCGGTGTGGATGCGGCGCAGGGATGGCGTGAGCAGGTCAAACGCGCGAGTCTTCCCCTGATTGTGCGCTGTGGCAAACGCATGGAGCCGGTTCCAGAACGCCATCGCGCTCTCTGCGACGCTGGGTATCTGGCCCGCCGTATGCCCCATCGGGCGCGACAGGCGATAGTGAACGAGCAGGCGCCCCTTGTAGCCGAGCGTCACGCGGTCCCAACCGCTAGGCTCGCCGATGATGCAGTAGTCGGGATGGTATTGTGTTGCCGCGAAGCGCGCGCCCTTGGAGGTCGCGTGCTCTTCCTCGACTGCGCCGACCACGACGATGCGCCAGCCCTCCTGCGCGCCGCAGAGGGCGGCCGCCGCGATGAACGCACAGAGCGGCCCGCGCGCGTCCACCGCGCCGCGGCCATAAAGCGATCCGCCGTTACGGCGCACCTCGATGAAGCCGGGGACGGTATCCATGTGGCCGAGCAGGACGAGTTCGCGCAAGGGAGAGGAAGCCGGCGACTCCAAGATGCCTACGGCGTTGCCCGCCGGGTCGCGGAACGCGCGCAAGCCGAGCGTGGTCATCTGCTCGACCAGATAATCGCAGATGGCTTGCTCGCGCGTGGACGGGCCGTAAACCTTCAGCGCGCCCTCCAGCAGGGTAATCGGGTCGGTCATTTACGATGCCAGTTCGCGCACGACCGCATCGGTGAAGCGGCGGGTGGTGGCATTGCCGCCGAGGTCGGGGGTCAGCAGGCCGGAGCGCACGACGGCGTACACCGCGCGGCGCACGCTCTCCGCCGCGGCGGGCTCGCGCAGAAAATCCAACAGCATCGCCGCGCTTAGGATAGCGCCAATCGGGTTGGCAAGCCCTTTACCGGCGATGTCGGGCGCGGAGCCATGCACCGGCTCGAAGACCGCCACGCGCTCGCCGAGATTGGCGGAGGGCGCGACGCCCAACCCGCCAATCAGACCGGCGGCCTCGTCGGAAAGAATATCGCCGAAGAGATTGGTGGTCACGATGACATCGAAGTGTTCGGGGTCTTTGACGAGGCGCATGGCCATCGCGTCTACCAGCATTTCATCGCAGGCGATATCGGGGAACTCGGCGGCTACGGCGAGGCAGGTCTCGCGAAACAAACCGTCCGTCTCCTTCAAGACATTGGCCTTGTGGACGATGGTCACCCGCGGGTCGGCGCGGAGGCGCGCCTGCGCGAAGGCGAGCCGCGCAATGCGCTCGGAGGCGCGGCGAGTGATAACACGCTCGGCGATGGCCGTGTCGGCGCCCTCGCGGCGCTCGCGGCCCACATAGAGGTCTTCGGTGTTCTCACGGACGATGAGCAGGTCAACCTGCGGGCGCGAGAAGCCACCCGGCAGAGAGAGTGTGGGGCGAAGGTTGGCGTAAAGATCAAAGGACTGGCGCAGTTGGAGAATCGGACTGCGGTAGCCCGCGACCCGGCCCGAGGGCGACGACACCGCGCCAAACAGCGTGGCGTCGGCGCGGGCGACGGCCTCCAGCGTCTCGGCGGGCAGGGCGTTGCCGCGCTTCTGGAAGCAGTCCCAGCCGGCCTCGGCGTGGACGAAGCGAAGGTCGCGCAGGGTGCCGAGGGCGGTCAACACCTCAGTGGCGGCGGGAATTACCTCCCGCCCGACGCCGTCGCCGGGAATCAGGCAAATGGTGGTCATTCGCCGCCCTTGATCTCCGGCATGGGCAGGTGCTCGGCGCCGAATCTTTTGCGGAGCATCGGGATGAGGCCGCCGGAGTCGAGGATGGCGTGGATGGTGGGGGAGAGGGGCGGGAAGGAGAACAGGCCGCGCGCGCAGTGAATCGTGTGCGCGGCGGCATCTACGGCTATCGTCTCGCCCGCCGCGATGGCGTCCACGGCTTCCGGGCAGACCAGCGGCAGTACGCCCTGATTGATGGCGTTGCGGAAGTAGATGCGCGCAAACGACTTGGCGATGATGACCTTCACCCCGGCGTACTTGAGCGCGCCGACCGCCTGCTCGCGCGACGAGCCACAGCCCCAGTTCCGTCCCGCGACGACGATGTCGCCGGGTTGAACGGTTCCGGCGAACGTGGCGTCGAGGTCTTCGAGCGCGTGCTTGGCCCACTCGCGCGGGTCGGTGAGCGTGTAAGTGTATTTGCCGGGGAAGATGACGTCGGTGTTGACGGCGTCGCCGTATTTCCAGACGCGGCCCTGGAAGAGCATGGTTGTCCTTTCAGGCTGTCGCCACGAACAGGCCGACGGCTTTCGTGATGTGGATTGCGCCGTCGCGGGCGATGCGCTCGGCGGCGAGGGCGCGCAGACGCGACTCGACGGCTTCGCCAAATAGCTCCGCGAAGATACTCATGGACTTCACGTAGGCCACGAGCGGCTCGGCCTCGGTCACATGGAGGCCATCTGGAAAATCATACCGCGCAACCGACCCAAAATGCGCTGACAGGAGTTGCGCGCCGTTCTCCAGATTGAACGGCAGGCGTAAGAGCGGGCGCTCCAGGGCAACCCCGGCGTCGCGCGCCAGATCGTCCAGTTCGCGCATGTGGTCTTGTCCGTTCGTCGCGGCATAGAGTCTGCCGCCCGGCTTCAGCACGCGCCGGATTTCGGACAGCCCCAACGATACGTCGGGCAGATGATAGAGCATGTGGTTGGCGATGACTGCATCGAAATGCGTCGTCAGAAAGGGCAGTGCCTGTGCGTCGGTCTGTGTGAAGGAGGCGGGCAGAGCCAGCGAGGTCAGCAGAGCGCGCGATTCGGCAACCATGCCGGGCGAAAAGTCGGACAGCGTTAGAGACCACGCGCGCGGAACGCGGGAGCGGACGATGCGCCAGAGTGCGCCGGTGCCGCAGCCAATCTCCAGAATCCGCGCGTCCGGCCCGGCCTCAATGCGGTCGAACAGCCAGTCGAGAAAGTTGCGGGCGGCGGTGCTGAAGCGGGCGTGCAGGGCAATGCGCGCGCCGAGGTTCGCCCCGCTACGGTATTGTTCACGGATGAGGTGGGTGTCTACGGCCGTCATAGCATCTCCCGTGGGTCGGCGATGTGACCGACGATGGCGCTGGCGGCGACGACAGCGGGGCTGGCCAGATAAATCTCGCTGTCGCGCGTGCCCATCCGCCCGCGGAAGTTGCGGTTGGCGCTGCTGATCGTGACCTCGCCGGGCGCGGGCACGCCCATGTGGTTGCCCATGCACGGCCCACAGCCGGGCGTGCCGATGACCGCTCCGGCGGCCATCAGGTCGCCCAGGTAGCCCAGTTGCATGGCCTCCATCATCACCTGCGAGGACGCCGGGATGACCAGCAGGCGCGTGCCGGGCGCAACCTGCTTGCCGCGCACGATCGCGGCGGCGGCGGCGAGGTCTTCGAGGCGGCCATTGGTGCAGGTGCCGATGAACGCCTGCTGGACGCGCGTGCCGCGCACCTGCGAAAGCGGCCTGACGTTGTCCACCGCGTGCGGGCAGGCGATCAGCGGCTCCAGCGCGGAGGCATCGAAGCGGTGGGTTGCGGCGTAGGCGGCGTCGGGGTCGGGATAAATCGCGCGATTTTGGATTTGGGATTTTAGATTTTTGATTTCAGATTGGGCGTTAGCGGGGAGTGATTCCAAATCTAAAATCTGAAATCTAAAATCTGAAATCGTCTTCCAGCGGCGCGGCGCAAGCCAGTCGAGGAGCTTGTCGTCGGCGGCGATGTAGGCATTCTTGACGCCAAACTCGGCCATCATGTTGGGCAGGACGGCGCGGCTGTCGAGGGACAGCGCCTCGATGGCGGGGCCGCTGAACTCGATGGACTGGTAGATGCCGCCGTCCGCGCCGAGGTCGCCGATGATTTTGAGGGCGAGGTCTTTGGCGGTGACGCCGAAGGGGAGCGCGCCGTCTACCATGATGCGCACGCTTTCGGGCACGCGCAGCCAGAGCTCGCCGGTGGCCCAGACGGCCGCCATCTCACTGCGCCCGACGCCAACGCCGCAGGCGCCCAGCCAGCCGAAGTGCGGCGTGTGCGAGTCGGCGCCGATGACCAGATCGCCGGGCAGGGCAATCGCTTCTTCGCTCAAGACCTGATGGCAGATGCCGCGCCCGACCTCGAAGAAGTTTTTGATCCCCTGCTCGGCGACGAACTTGCGCACCTCGGCGTGGTTGGTGGCGTGTTGGGTGTTGGGCGCGGGCACGGCATGATCGAGCGTGATGGCGTGGCGCTCCGGATGCTTGAGGCGCGCCTGCCCGAGCGCGCGGAAGATGCGCGCAATGGCGGCGGTGTTGTCGTGCGTGAGGATCACGTCGGGCGCGGCGTCCACAATCTGCCCGGCGACGACAGCTGACTGGCCGGAGGCGCGGGCGAGGACTTTTTCGGCGAAGGTCTTACCCATTTCTTCTCCTTATCCTTTCTCCGCTGTCCCATTGCCGCGATCAGCCCAGCGGTGCAGGAGTTCGTCCACGTCTTCGAGGTCTATCGGCTTGATGTCGGCCAGCGCCTTGATGTGGGCGGTGACGGCTTTGACCTCGTCGTCGCTGAGGACGACGCCGAGTTGGTCGGCGCGGTCTTTGACGGCGTTCCAGCCGGTCAGCTTGTGGGCGATGCTGATGTAGCGCGTGAGGCCGAAGTCGCGGGGGTTGAGCGCTTCGTAGGTCTCCGGGTTGTTGAGGATGGCCTTGGCGTGGATGCCGGCTTTGTGGGTGAAGGCGGTGACGCCGGTGATGTAGTTGTTGAACGGCACGGCGACGCCGACCATCTCGGCGACCATCTCGTCGAGGCGGCGCAGGCGGTCGAGGCGGTATTTGTTTTTGACCAACTCACGGTTGTGGGTGTACATGCGGGCGACGAAGCCGCCGAGGGGCGTGATGCCGTTGCGCTCGCCGATGCCCAAGACGCTGGTGTCTATATGCGTGGCGCCGGCTTCGAGCGCGGCGAAGGCGTTGGCGACCGCACAGCCGGAGTCGTTGTGGCCGTGAAACTCGATGTCGGCGCGGGTCATGTGGCGCAGGGTGTTGATCAGCCGATAGACCTGCATGGGCGTGGCGATGCCGACCGTGTCGGCGATGCCGAGGCGGTTGACCACGCCGAGCCGATCCACGGCCAGATAGACGCGGAAGAGGTCGGCTTCATCGGAGCGGAACGAGTCCTCGGTCGAGAAGCGGAGTTCGATGTGCGGCGCCTGTGCGCGGATGTAGCCGAGCACGTCGGCGGCGAGGTCAATGATCTGGTCAATGCTCTTGCCGTGGCTGAACTGGCGCAGGTAAGAGGAGGTGCCGATGACCACGTCGAGGCCGTCCACGCCGGTGTCGAGCGCGACCGCGGCGTCTTCTTGGTTACAACGGATGTGCGTGAGCACACGCGCCTTGAGGCCAAGGTCGGCGATGATCTTGGCGTCGGTGTTCGACTGCGGCGAGGCGAGCGGCGAGGTCAACTCGATGTACTCGACGCCGAAGCCGTCGAGCGCATGGGCGATGCGGATTTTCTGCTCGGTGGTGAAGTTCGCGCCGACGAACTGTTCGCCCTCGCGCAGGGTGGACTCGATGATGTTGAATTTGTCTAGGGACATGGCGGCCTCCGATTCTCCAATTCGCGCCAACCGGGTAGTTTATTAATCCAGTTGCTCCAAGTCGGCCAGGTCCTGGAATCGGCCGCTGGCTGTCTTATTCTTCTTGAGATTCTCCAGATCAATAAAGTTGACCACAATATCGTCAACCTGCACAAACACCCTGGACTGATAGCACGTCTCAAAATCCACACCGGGGATCGTCGTCAGTACATCAATCCGATTGGGTGGATAGCCCAACTGCACGATCTGATCGGGAACCAAGAAATCTTGTTGTTGGAGTCCCAGCGAGCTGAAACCGAACTGCTCCAAAGCGTTCACGAGATTGGTTGCGTTATGCGGGTCCAGATCAATCCAGACGTCCATGTCCTTGGTATAACGGGGATGGCCGTGCAGGGCCACCGCATAGCCGCCGACAATCAAATATCGAACGCCGTTATCGTTTAATGATTGTAAGAACTCTTTGAAGTCTTGGTTCAGCACCATATTTCCACCGGTGATATTCTTGCCGAATCGCTTCTAGGGTCGCCAGTCGCACTTGATACGGTTGGGTCTGCCAATAGGCAAAGTCACTGTGCAATTCATGCAGGCTGACTTTCCGATAAACTTTCTGAACAGATGATGGTCTCGTCACGGCCTCCCCCTTTTTGTTCACACGCACAGCTCTGATGAATCTTAATGGCTGTCAGGAATTGATGATGCTGAAAGGACGCGAATACGTCCTTCAACGGGTTGAGCATGCTTTTGCTCCACGATGCGTGGATTGGCGCTGAAGATCAGGTCGGTGTAGATGCACAACAAATCCATACGCTCGCTCAGCGACAGCGACTGAAACCACTTTGCCTTGGCCTCGCTCGTCTCTTCCTGACGATCATGGGAGATAGCCTGTTTCAGCATCACTCATTCTCCGGGATTGCCGCTTACATTTTCACTGAGTACATCTTCAACCCGATTGACCGCCGTGTCAATCTCATCTTTCTCGATCACCAGCGGCGGGAGCAGGCGCAGGACGTTCGGACCGGCGGGCAAGGCGAGCACACCTTTTTGCATGAGCGCGTGCAAGGTGGGCGTGACCTTCTGCTTCAACTCGACGCCGAGCAGGAGGCCGAGGCCGCGCACCTCGCGGATCAGCGGCGACTCGATGCGCTCCAGACGGCCCTTGAAGTATGCGCCCAGTGTGGCGGCGCGCTCGGCCAGATGCTCGGATTGCATGACGCCGATGGCGGCCAGCGCGGCGGCGCAGACCAGTGGACTGCCGCCGAAGGTGGAGCCGTGCAACATCGGCTCCAAGGGGCGCACGCGCGGGCCGATCAACGTCGCGCCCATCGGCAGGCCTCCGGCGATAGACTTGGCGACGCAGAGGAAGTCCGGTTCCAGGCCGAAGTGCTCGCAGGCGAACATCGCGCCGGTGCGGCAGAAGCCGGTCTGCACCTCGTCCACAATCAACATCGCGCCGCGCGCGCGGCAGAGCGCTTGCAGGCCGCGCAGGAACTCCGCCGAGCCGGGGCGCACGCCGCCCTCGCCCTGCACGATCTCGACAATCACTCCGGCGGTGCGGTCGCCGATGGCCGCGTCGGCTTTGGCGAGGTTGTCGTAGGGCACGTGGGTGAAATCAGGCACGAGCGGCAGGAACGGCTCGCGGTACTTCGGCTCGTAGGTGGCCGAGAGCGCGCCCATCGTGCGGCCATGGAAGCCGCGCATGAAGGCGACGATCTGGGTGCGGCCTGTGGCGTAGCGCGCCAGTTTGAGCGCGGCCTCGATGGCCTCCGTGCCGGAATTGCAGAGATAGACGCGCTCCAAGCCGGGCGGGGCGATGGAGACGAGTTTTTCCAGCAGGCGGGCGCGCACATCGTTGTGGAAGATTTCGGTGGCGGTGATCAGCCGTTGGGCCTGCGCGCTGATGGCGGCGACGAGCGCGGGGTGGGCGTGGCCGAGGTTGGCGCTGCCCTGCCCGCCCACACAGTCTATATATTCGTTACC
>JACQEC010000106.1 GCA_016200765.1 Chloroflexota bacterium
CTGCCCCTGCAGCGCCTCCTTGAACACGGCGCTGTCCTTGTCGTACAGGACATTGCCAAACTGGTCGCCGAACTGCCGGAAGGCGCGCTTCATCCCATCGGTCACGGCTCCGGCAATCGCCATGTCGTGCGCTTCAGCCGTGTTGCCCTCGCAAATACAGCGGCCCACGTCGGTCTTGGTGATGCCGCAGGCGCGCACCGACACGGTCACGAAGTAGATGCCGGTCGCTTTCCGCTCACCCGTTTCCTCGCGCTTCTGGGCCTGCGAGTTCCACTGCGTCTCGACGCGGTCTTCGGTCGCCACGAACTTGGTTTCGCCGACATCGCTCGACCAGTCAAAGTCGAAGATGCGGTTAGCCGTGTCAATCGCGTCCTCGCCGCTGATATATGGCACCACCCCGCCTCCCGGCGCGCGCCGCGTCTTGACGCGGCCGAGGTCCATCGGCTGCTTGAGCCGCTCGATGACCTTTTCGGTCAACCGAGGCCGGCTCTGCCCATCTTGCGGATGGGGTCCTACAGGTAAGTCTCCTTGCATAGTACAGTTCTCCTTTCGCTTGAATTAAAGAGACATGACTGTCTATTTCTACTCCTATTATAGAACAATTGTTCACGATTGTCAAGTAGCGTTTGAGCAAAAAAGCCGCATCGGCCCCTCCCTTCACCACCCCTTTTTTGCACGTGAGCGTGCAGAGCCATACCCTCTAAAAAGGGGCAAAAATCCCTCGCCCTCCAGCCTGCCGCGGCGTAAACGCCGATTCGTAGGGGCGAAGCAACGGCCATACCTCACCCTGTTTAGCAACCAGATGGCTGGCCGTGGCTTCGCCCTTCCCTGCCACGGCCACGCCTTGCCCCCGGCCGCCGTCGTTGCGCGCTCTTTCCCCCCTCTCCTAACCCGCGTCTTTTGCGGTTAGGAGAGGGGCCGGGGGTGAGGTCTGGCCTTGACTTGCGCCCCGCTATCGCATAAGATGCTACTCATCTACCCCAGTGCCTATTCAAGAAGGAGACTCCTATGCGTGATGTTGTGATTGTCGAGGCCGTGCGCACGCCGGTCGGCCGGTACAATGGCTTACTGAAGGATACGCACCCCATCGAGTTGGGCTCCAAGGTGCTCGGCGAGGTCGTCAACCGCGCCGGCATCCCGCCCGCCGACGTGGAGGACGTGATCATGGGCTGTGTGACCCAGACCGGCGAGCAGGGCGGCAACGTCGGTCGTCTGGCCGTGCTTAACGCGGGCTTCCCCGTCGAGGTGCCTTCGGTGTCCATCAACCGGATGTGCGGCAGCAGCCAGCAGGCGATCCACTTCGCCAGTCAGGCCATCGCATCCGGCGACGCCGAGATCGTCATCGCCGCCGGCGTGGAGAGCATGACACGGGTGCCGATGGGCTCCGACTTCAGTTGGACCATGCCGGGCTTTTTCCCCTACCAGTTGGTGCCGCAGGGCATCTCCGCCGAGCTCATCGCCGAAAAATGGAACCTCCCGCGCGCGGCGCTCGACGAGTTCGCCTACGAATCGCACGTCAAGGCCGCGGCGGCCACGAAGGAAGGCCGCTTTGCCAACGAAATCATGCCGCTGACCGTCAAGAACGGCGAAGAAAAGCAGATGACCTACGACGAAGGCATCCGCTTCAACCCCGATCGCGCGAAGATGGGCGCCTTGAAGACCGTCTTCAAGGAAAACGGCACCGTGACCGCCGGCAACGCCAGCCAGATCAGCGATGGCGCCGCCGCCGTTCTCCTGACCTCCACTGAAAAGGCCAGGGAACTCGGCCTCAAGTCCCGCGCCCGTATCATCTCGCGCGTGGCCGTCGGCAGTGACCCGATCATGATGTTGACCGGCGTCATCCCCGCCACGCGCAAGGCGCTCCAGCGCGCTGGGCTGACCATTGACGACATGGACTGCATTGAAATCAACGAAGCCTTTGCCGCGGTGGTGCTGGCCTGGGCCGCCGAGATTGAGCCGGATATGGCGCGTGTCAACGCCAACGGCGGCGCCATCGCGCTCGGCCACCCGCTCGGCGCCAGCGGCGCGCGCCTGATGACCACGCTCCTCAACCGCCTCGAGCAAACCGGCGGGCGCTACGGCCTGCAGACCATGTGCATCGGCCACGGCATGGCCACCGCGACGGTGGTCGAGCGCATCGCCGCATAAAAAATAAGCGCAGGAGACCTTGTTGACAGGTCTCCTGCGCTTTTCGGCTTCGGCTCAAGCGCGTTGCCGATCAGCCCGCGCTTGCCTTCCACGCCGCGACGACCCCGCGCATCTGCCGGAGGTGGTCGGGCACATGGTCCTCATACATCGTGAGCCAGTCGTCGAGCGTCATCGTGCCGATTTCCGAGTGCACAATCGTCTGCGCCCACACCGGCTCGGCCAGCGTCTTGATGAACCGGTAGGTGTTGCCGCGCAGCCACCGGAACAGTTCGAGCGCATCCTCGGCGCTTTGCTCCGCGTAGCGCAACTGCCGCGCCCATGCCGCCTCATCGTAGCCGAGCACCGCCGAGCCCGGCTCGGCCACCGCCCGGCGACAGCGGATGAAGCTATTGGCCTCGCTGTCGGCAATATGCACCAGCAGTTCGTGAATGCTCCACTCGCTAGGCGATGGCTTGTAGTGCCACATCTCCTGCGGGAAGCCGCGCAGGGCTTCGGTCAAGAGATGATAGGCGTTGCCGTACGATTCTATTTTCCGCTGGCGTTCTTCTCGGTTCATAAGCCCCCCTGTTTAATGTTGATCGGCTGATATCCTTCGCTCACCGCTGTCCGGTCTATCCCACCCTCTGCAGGGCGTCAACCAGCATCGCCGTCTCGCGCGGCGTGCCGATGGTAATGCGGAGGCAGTTCCGCGCGTGCGGGTTATCTACCAGTCGCACCAGCACGCCCAGTCTGGCCAGCGCCTCTTGCAACGCGCGCGCACTGCGCCCAATGACCTCGCACAGGATAAAACAGCCGTGACTGCGGTGGGGTTTCAGAAACCCAAACGTGTGCAGTTCCTCAAACACCTTCTCGCGTTCCTCGACGATCTTCGCGGCGGTGCGGCGCGTGTAGTCCCAATCGTCCAGCGCGGCGATGCCCGCCGCCACCGCCAGCGCGTTCACGCTGAACGGCATGACAATCTTCCACAGGTTGTCGGCGAGCGACCGGGGAAACACGCCGTAACCAAGGCGCAGACCGGCCAGCCCGGGCCCCTTGCTGAACGTGCGCAGGACGATCAGATTGGGAGACTCGCCCGTCAGGCCCATGTGCGACTCCGGCGCGAAATCCACATAGGCCTCGTCAACGGCCACAAAGACCGGCAGGCGCAGTAACCGCGTCAGGTCTGCGCGCGGCAACAGCGAGCCGTCCGGGTTATTCGGCGAGGTCAGCCAGATGAGCTTCACGCGGCTATCAGCCAGAACCGCCTGCTCGACCGCCTCACAGTCCAGCGAGAAATCCGCGCGCCGCGGCACGCTCACCACGCGCGCGTGGTTGATGCCGGCCTGCCACCCATAGACCTCAAAACTGGGCGGGCAGTCCACGATGCCGTCGCCCGGCGACAATAGCACGCGCATGACCAGATCAATCACCTCGTCCAGCCCGTTGCCGACGATGATGCGCTCGGGCGTCGCGCCGGTGTGCTTCGCAAGCGCCGCGCGCAATTTGACGTACAGCGGGTCGGGGTAGAGGTAGTGGCGCGTGAACCCCGCCAGCGCCTCCCGCACTTTGGGCGACGGGCCGTAGAGATTTTCGTTGGAATCCATCTTGGCCAGCCGATCCACCGGAATCCCCAACCGTTCCGACGCGGCCTCAATCGAGTTCGTCCACGGCTCCAGCGGCGTGGCGAGGACATCCGGTCGAATCAACGTGCGGTAGTCAAATGGCATAACATATCCTCTTCAGCCCATCAGAGAGCGCAGGCTTCAGCCGGACAGCAAAAAAGACTAGCCGCTCCGACTAGTCTTTCAGAGCCACCCATCGGAGTTGAACCGATAACCTACCACTTACGAAGCGGTTGCTCTGCCGATTGAGCTAGGGTGGCAACCATGGGCATTGTAGCCACATTTGGGCGGCTTGGCAAATTGCGCCGTCGCGATGGGTAGCGCCGATTCGTAGGGGCGAAGCCACGGCCATACCTCACCCTGTTTAGCAACAAGATCGCTGGCCGTGGCTTCGCCCTTCCCCGCCACGCCGCGCGCTGCTTCTCCCCTCTCCCATACTCCTGTCGCCGCTATTGCGCGTTGCTCCTCCCCTCTCCCATACTCCTGTCGCCGCTATTGCGCGTTGCTCCTCCCCTCTCCCATACTCCTGTCGCCGCTATTGCGCGCTGCTTCTCCCCTCTCCCATACTTGGGAGAGGGGTCGGGGGTGAGGCCGCGCCCCTACGCGACCTTGGCCGCCTTCAGGCGCAGTGAGTTGCTGACGACTGAGACCGAACTAAAAGCCATCGCGCCCGCCGCCAGTATCGGGTCGAGCATCGGGCCGTTGAAGGGCACCAGAATGCCCGCCGCAACCGGGATCAAGATCAGGTTGTAGATAAACGCCCAGAACAGGTTCTGCTTGATCGTGCGCATCGTCCGGCGCGACA
>JACQEC010000131.1 GCA_016200765.1 Chloroflexota bacterium
CTGGCCGGGCGCGAGCTCCTTGTCGCCCAGCAGGCGCGCGCGCGCCAGCGTCTGGAAGGCGCCGCTGTAAAACTCAAGCTCGGCATAGTGCTTGAGCGGCTGGGGCGCATCGTCGAGCCAGCGCAAGCGCACATCCACCAACTGTGTCGGCGCGAGGGTCTGCGGCGCTGCGACCACGTCCCCGCGCTTGAGTTGGTCGGGGCTGACGCCGGTCAGGTTGATCGCCAACCGCCGCCCCGGCGGCGCCACCTCGACTTTTTCCTTGTGGCTCTGCAAACCGCGGATGCGCGCCTTCAAGCCGGTGGGCTGAACCTCGACCTCCTGCCCCACGCTGAATGAGCCGTCTATCAGCGTGCCGGTGACGACGGTGCCAAAGCCGGAGATGGTGAACACGCGATCCACCGACAGGCGCGGGCGGGCCCAGTCGCGGCGGGGCGCTGTGCGCGCCAGCAAGTCGTCCAGTTCCCGTTTCAGCGTGTCCAGCCCGCGGCCGGTGCGCGACGACACGGGAACCACGCGCGCGCCGGCCAGCGCTGTCGGCGCCAGCGCGGCGGCAATGTCCTCCTGAACGAGCGCCAGCCACTCGGCGTCGTCAACGAGGTCGCTCTTGGTCAACGCCACCACCGCCGATCGGATTTGCAGAAGGTCGAGGATGGCCAGATGCTCGCGCGTCTGCGGCATGATGCCCTCGTCGGCGGCAATCACCAACAGCGCGGCGTCAATGCCGCCGACGCCGGCCAGCATGTTCTTGATGAAGTGCTCGTGGCCGGGCACATCCACCACGCCGACGACCTCGCCGCTGGGCAGGGTGAGCCAGGCGAAGCCGAGGTCAATCGTCATCTCGCGCTCTTTTTCCTCTTTCAGGCGGTCGGGGTCAATGCCGGTCAGCGCTTTGACGAGGGTAGATTTGCCGTGGTCAACGTGACCGGCGGTGCCGATAACGCGCACAAAACCTCCAATGCCGACATAGGCGCGTTGGCGGCACGTATGAACGCGCCGACGCGCCCGCCTTACAGGCCGCGTTTCTTTCCGATAACGCTGGCTTCAAGTTCTTGCTGGACGCGGGCGATTTCCAACACCTGCCGCTTGCTCTGCTCGGCCCAGGCCTCGCGCAGGGCGGCCCAGCGCTGGGCGTGCTCGCCGTCCACCTGCTCGAGGGCCTCAATCCGCGCGGTGAGCGCGTCCGTGAGCTCGCGCTGTTGCTTGCGATACAACTCAAAGGTCGTCAGGTATTGCTCCCAATTCTTATCATACTCCGAACGCCACTCGGCCAGTATCTCATGGGTGCGCTGTTCGCGCAATTCCAGCAGATGACTGACCTGCGCTTGTTCGCCGCGTATTTCCTCATCTAGCCCTTCGAGATGCGCCAATGCTTGCCGCACTTGATTGTACGCCTCACGCAGGGGAGGAAGGTCTGACAGGCTTTCGTCAACCTTTTTGCGGTGCTCAAGGATTTCGCGCGCCCACTGGGAGAGTTGCTGTCGTTGCTCTTCCTCGGCGCGGAGGATTTGCTCGCTCATCGTTGCATGAACGGTTTTGATGCGGTCTTCAATCTGCTTGAGTTCGGCGATTTGCGCCGTGATGCGGTCGCCCCACGTGTCCAGATATTGGGCGCGGGCGGCCTGCTCCGCCAGCGCCGCGGCCAGTTGTTCCAGTTTGGCCTGAATGGGCGGGAACAGATCGTTCAGGCGGCGATCCTCAATCGTATAGGTATCCAGCCGACGCTCAATGCCCGGCAGCGATTCGAGCTGAACGCTCAGTTCGTGAATCAGGCGGCCATCGCGCTCGCGCTCGGCGACGCGCATCTGCGTGAGTTGTGCCAGCGCCGTGGTCAGTTCATGCTCGAACCTCGGCAACAGGGCGCTCGTTTCGGTGCGGATTTGCGCCATCGCGCTTTCGAGTTGATCAAAGCGATAGAGGGTGCTTTGCGTCTTGGTGAGGCGCGCCTCCAACTCTTCCAGCCGCCGTCCCTGATGGATGATCAGTTCCTTCTGACCGTCAATCTTCTCCTGAAGGTCGGCCACGAGCAGTTTATCTTTACGATGCTCGGCGTCGAGCCAGTGCAACATTTGCACAGCCTGGGTCAGGTCTAGTTTTTGTCCCGTCTGGGGCGCGTCAATCATAGTCAGAGCCTAAGGTATATCAGCGAGCAAGCCGGAGGTGTGCGCGCGCGGCGCCGCTAATAATGGATGTTGACCGGTGTGCCGATTTCCGCCCAATTGTAGATGAGGCGGGCCGCGCTGGTATCAAGGATGACACAGCCGAACGAAACGCGGCGGCCCAGATAGCCCGACCAGAGCGTCTGCCCATTGCTAAGGATCGGCAGGGCATGGATGCCGTTTTCGGACGTGCCCGCCCAGTAGATGCCCAGCCAGTTCGGCATCCACAAATTCCAGAAGACGGAATAGGCGTTGGGGATTTTATCCAGCACCTGATATTGACCCGGCTGGGTTGGGCGAGCGGGTTCGCCGGTCGAGGTGACAAAATCATAGATCAGTTGCTGTCCCTGATAGGCGCGGAAACGCTGGGTCGCCAGATTGATGTCTATCCATTTGTCGCCCGTTGCGGCAGGCGGCGCGGTGGGTGTGGGCGGGGCGAGCGCCGCTTTCGCCTGCGCCCATTCACCGCGCGCCTCGACTCCGTTCGCGTCAATATCTATGGCGGCCTGAAACGCCTTCAGCGCGCCGGCAAGGTCTTTGTTCTGTTTGAGCGCAAGCCCTTGCTCGTAGGTAGCGCGGTAGAGCAAATCGCGCGTGTCCAGATAGCCCGCGTAGGCCGCATAAACTTTACGAAGGCTCTGAATCGCGCTCACCCAATCACGCTGGAGATAAAAATTCCGACCGGCGAGGTAGGCGACTAGCGCCTCGCGCTCGGCGATCACCTGCGGCTCGCCCGGCTGTGCTTCCAGGGCCTTGTCAAACTTGGCGAGCGCGCGTTCCGGCTCGTCCTGATCCAGATAGGCCACGCCCTGATAGAAATAGGCGGCCATCAACTTCTGCTTCAGTTCCGGGTCGTCCGGGCGGAACGCGAGCGCCTGCGCCGCCAGTCCCCGACTGGATCGGGGACTGGCGCGCTCCCAGTCCTCGTCTGCCCAGACGGTATCCAGATCGCGCAAGATTGCTTCGGCGCGCTCGGCATCGGTGAGCGTCGGACGCGCCGGTATGACGATCTCCGGCGCAACCGGCGGCTCTACGGCGGGTGCGTCCGACGCCGCGTCCGCGCTCGTCTCCACCGCGGCGGCCAGTACAACCGGCGGCTGGAACTCCTGATTGGCCGTCTCGTCCCAGCCCGCCAGCGCGGCCAGGCCTAGCAATAAGACCGCTCCCAGCAAGATCAATTGGAGAAACGGCTCTGCGCCGCCCGGCCATGGCGCAGAGAACGGCGGTCGCGCGGCAGTCGGGCGAATGGGGTCAGGGGCAGGCGCGGCGGCTGAACGGTGGGTCAACCGCCTGCGCGCGCGGCGGATGCCTGCGCGCGCCGCTGGGTTATGCTGATCGAGCGTGAGCACACGCGCAAAAAGGCGCAGGGACTCTTGCGGATCATCACTGGTTCTCGCAAGCCACAAGAGGCTTTCAAGGTGAGCGGGGTCTGCGGCGGCGGCCTTCCGCAAAGCCGAGAGCGCGTCACTGCGTCTCCCCGCTTTGAGAGCGCGCTGCCCGATGGCGAGCCAGCGCTGTGCAGGCCCCGGCGTCGGGAGTGTTGAAGCGCCCATAGGTCGTTGCGGGCATTATAGCACCATCAAAGAAGCGCGACAACAACTTGACGCCCTGCGCTCTATCAAGTATCCTGTGTTGCAATAATCATCCGCCGAGGGAGACTACATGAGCAACCACCAGAGCTATCAGGGGCAAACCATCGAGGCCGTCGTTCAGACCATTGACGATGGATTGGAACGTCTGCCGACCTACATGGACCTCTACTTCCGCTGGGAGCGCCAGCAGTGGAAGGTGCAGGACCTGGACTTCACGGTGGACAAAGCGCAATGGCTGGCGGAGATGCCCGACCTGATGCGCCAGAGCCGCATGGCCGGCTACAACGGCTTCTACGCGGGCGAGATCGCCGTCACCGACACGCTCACCCCCTACATCGCCGCGATGCCGCGCCTCGACCAGCGCGTCTTTCTGACCACGCAGGTAGCCGACGAGGCGCGCCACGTCGTCTTCTTCGACCGCTGGTTCCGCGAGGTGCTGGGCAAAGACGCGGCCGTGGTCGGCGACCAGATGGCGAAGGCGTCCGAGTTTATGGGATCGTATTACAACTTCATCTTCTACAAACTCCTGCCCGAGGTGGCCGACGGCCTGCGCCGCCATCCCAACGACATGAACCTGCTGGTGGAGGGCGTGACGCTCTACATGATTTTGATTGAGGGCGCGATGGCGCTGGCCGGGCAACAGCGCATGTTGCAGTTGTACAAGCAGATGGACATCTTCCCCGGCTTTCAGGAAGGCTTCACCGACGTCGCGCGCGACGAATCGCGCCACGTCTTGTTCGGCGTGCGCTTCCTCTACGACATGGTGCAGTCGGACAACAAATACGCCTACCGTATCGTTGACTTCATCAACCCGCTTCTGCCCGGCCTCTACGACTTTGGCCGCCCCTCGCCGGAGTTCATCCCCGGCATGTTGAAAACCGGTCAGGACCTCGACTGGACGCCGAAGTTCTACGCCAGCGCGCTGCGCCGCAAACTGCGCGCCATCGGCATTCAGGCCAGCATCCCCGAGCCAACGCCCACGCCCATCCCGGCGGAACTGCAGGCGATGCTGGCGGCCAATTAGGCGGCGTCACCTCCCGCGATATACCGAGATACAGACTTCCGAAGTCTTCAAAGACTTCGGAAGCCTTGTGGCGGTCCCCGTTTGATAGATACGACCGGCGCATGGAATTGATACCCTTCTGCCTTGCCACACACCCCGCGATTGCGCTACACTTGCATCCAACCGCCAATTCGGGTTCACAGCCGCAGGGGAGTCTTTTCCATGACCGTTGATCGTCGTCACTTCTTGAAATTATTGGGCAGTAGTCTCCTGTTGTCGGCCTGCCGCACCGGCCCATTGCCGCTTCCCACGCCCGCGCCGACCGCGACGGCTGTTCCCACCGCCACGGCTGTGCCGCCTACCGCCACGGCAACGGCGCTGCCGCCGACGCCTCTGCCCGGCACGCCGACGCTCACTCCCGCGCCGCCAACGCCGACGCCATCGCCCGTTCCGTCGCCGACGCCCATCGCGCTCGCCACGCGCATCACGCCGGTCGGCGAGTTTTACGTGCAGACCTATTCCGGCGAGCCTGACCCCAAAGCCGATACGTGGGCGATGCGGGTCGAGGGGCTGGTCAACAACCCGCTCACCCTTACGCTATCCGATATCAAGGCGCTTCCGTCAGCCGCCTTGATGCGCACGTTGGAGTGTATCGGCAACCCCGTCGGCGGCTCGCAGATTGGCAACGCGAACTGGAAGGGCGCGCTGTTCACGGCTCTGGCGGAAAAGGTTGGCCTGAAGCCGTCGGCTGCGTGGGTTGTCGTGCATGGCGAAGACCGCTACTTCACGAGCCTGCCGCTCGACGCAGTGATGAACGCCAACACCCTGCTGGCCTACGAGATGGGCGGCGAGGCGCTCCCGCGCGGCCACGGCTTCCCACTGCGCCTGCTCGTGCCCGGCCATTACGGGCAAAAACAGCCGAAGTGGATCACGCGCATGGAGTTCACCGATCATGTCATCACCGGCACGTGGGAGGAGAAGGGCTGGTCGCAGGACGCGCTCATCGTCCCGAACGGGATCATTGACGCGCCCACCGAGAACCAGAAGTTGACCGGTCAAGTCGTGGTCATCCGCGGCACGGCCTTTGCGTCGCAAGCGGGCGTGGCCTCGGTCGAGGTCAGCACCGACCGGGGCAAGACGTGGAATGCGGCGCAGATCAAGCGCGGGCCAAGCCCTTACGTCTGGACGATGTGGGCCTATCCTTGGCTGTTGCCCGCCAGCGGCAAAACGACATTGGTCGTCCGCGTTACCGCCGGTAACGGCGTCACGCAGGCGAAGATCGGCTCCGTGCTCGCCGACACATTCCCCAACGGCGCGGCGGATATGCATTCAGTCAACGTCGAGGTGAAGAACGCATGAGCAGACTTCGCGCGCTGGCCGCATGGACGTGGCGGCACCGCTGGCTGGCCGCCGGTCTGGCCGTGATCGTCGGGCTGGCCGGAGGCGGCGCGGGGTTGGCCGTTGGCCTGGCGCTGGAGGAAAACAATGAGTTCTGCTCATCGTGCCACACACAGCCCGAATACGATTTCTTCCAGCGCACGCTCATCCCGAACCCGCACGACGTAAGCGACCTCGCCACCCGCCATGTCAAGCCCGTCAAAACAACGGTATCGCTGACGTGCATCAGTTGCCACGGCGGCGTGACGCTCACCGACCGGGTTGAAACAATCGCCAATCTGGGTATACTGGACTCCATCAAATTCGTCCGCAACTCAACTGCACAAGTTGTCATGCGGCGCACGCGGAAGCCGATGAGTTGAACAAGTTTATCTTGCGTGAGGTTGCCTTCCCGAAGTGCAATGAATGTCATAAGGTGCTCGGCGGCCCGCTCAACCTGAAGTAATGGAACCGCCTCGTGGAACGCATCACCGTCGTCATCCCGGCGCTGAATGAGGAGGAGTGTATTGGCCGCCTCGTCTCCGCCCTGCCGAGTTCGCTGGTGAGCGAGGTGATCGTCGTGGATAACGGCTCAACCGACCGCACGGCAGAGGTGGCGCGCGCCGCAGGCGCACGGGTTATCCAGCAAGGACAGCGGGGATACGGTAACGCTTGCGCGGCGGGTGCGCAGGCCGCCAGCGGCGCGGTTCTCGTCTTTATGGATGCCGACCTTAGCGACGACCCGGCGGAACTACCACGCGTGGTGGCGCCCATCCTGAACGGGCAAGCCGATCTGGTGCTGGGCACGCGGACACATGTGGAAGCCGGAGCGCTCACGCCCCAGCAAGTCGCCGGAAACGCCGTCGCGCTGTTCCTGATCCGCCTGTTCCTGGGGGCGCGGCTGAACGACCTGCCCTCGTTCAAAGCGGTTCGCCGCGAGGCGCTGGATCGGCTGAATCTGCAGGAGCGCACCTATGGCTGGACGACCGAGTTGGTTGTGAAAGCCTTGCGCGCGCGCCTGCGCATCGTCGAGGTGCCGACCGCATACCGCAAGCGCGGCGGCGGCCGCTCGAAGGTCGCCGGAACCGTTCGCGGAACCGTGGGCGCCGGTTACGCGATCCTGAAGGTTGTGCTACGCTATGCTTTTTGAGGCCGAGCCATGATCAACATCACCACACTGGAAGTGCCTATCGCTGGAATGGACTGCGCCGAGTGCACGGCGCACGTCAAGCACGCCATAGAGGGATTGCCGGGCGTCGAGCGCGTCGAAGTCTTTCTCGCCTCGGAAAAGGCGGTGGTGCGCCTGGACGCGGCGCGCGTTGACCTCATCAAGATTCGGCAGGCGGTCGCGCAGGCGGGCTATTCGGTGCCGGCGGCGTCTGCGGCGTCACCACAACCGGTCGCCGCATCCACTGACTTCAGCCGCCGTATCTTGACCCTGTTTGGCACCGTGTTTGGCGCGGTGTTATTCATCGTGGTCGTCGGCGAGTGGCTTGGCCTGTTCGAGCAACTGACCGCGCGGGTGCCCTTCGCGCTGGGTGTCATTCCGGTGCTGGTTGGCGGCTACCCCATTTTCGCCAACGTGGTTCGCGCCGCGTTCCGCCGTCAGGTGATCGCGCACACGCTGATGTCGCTAGGCGTGGTGGCCGCGCTGGCCGTCGGCCAATGGGCGACTGCGGCGGTCGTGGTCTTCTTCATGCGCGTCGGCGATTACGCCGAGCGCTTCACCACCGAGCGCGCCCGGCGCGCGGTCAAAGACCTGACCGCGTTGGCCCCGCAAACCGCGCGCGTGCTTCGTGACGGAGATGAAATCGAGTTGCCGGTCGCCGAGGTCCGCGCGGGCGAAACGGTGGTCGTGCGCCCCGGCGAAAAGATACCGGTGGACGGAGAAGTGCTCGCCGGTCAGGCTACGATAGATCAGTCGGCCATCACGGGCGAGGCGATGCCGGTTGAAGCCGGTCCCGGCGCGAGGGTGTTTGCAGCGACCATCGCCCGTCTGGGCAGTCTGCGCGTGCGTGTGACGCACACTGGCGCGGACACGACCTTTGGCCGGGTTATCCGGTTGGTCGAGGACGCCGAGGCGAACCGCGCCGACGTCCAACGCTTTGCAGACCGGTTCACGGCCTACTATCTGCCGATCGTCGCCGGTATTGCCGCGCTGACCTTCTTACTGCGCCGCGACCCGCTCGCCACAGCCGCCGTGCTGGTGGTCGCTTGCTCGTGCTCGATTGCGCTGGCCACGCCCATTGCCATGTTGGCCTCGGTCGGGGCGGGCGCGCGGCGCGGTCTGCTGATCAAGGGCGGGAAAATTCTGGAAAGCCTCGCGCGCGCCGATGTCTTATTGATAGACAAAACCGGCACGCTCACATTGGGCAAGCCGCAGATCACGGACGTCATCGCGCTGAACGGCCTGTCCGAGGGCGAAGTGCTCTCGCTGGCGGCTTCCGCCGAGCGCTACTCGGAGCACCCGTTGGCCGAAGCACTGCGCTCTGCCGCGCGCGCGCGCGGGTTAGCCCTGCGCGACATCACGGCTTTCGAGGCCGCGCCGGGGTTGGGCGTGCGCGCGCAGGTCGGCGGCACCGCCGTGGCCATTGGCAGTCACCGTCTCGTCCATGCGTCTGCTGTTTTGCCCAACTGAAGTGCCCACAGCCCTCGCCGAACTCCGCGCGCTGGGCGTGCGCCAGGCGGAACTGCTGACCGGCGACAACGAGCGCACCGCGGCGCGGCTGGCGCAGGAATTGAACGTCGCCTATCGCGCCAACCTTCTGCCGGAGGATAAGATCGCCGTCGTGAAGGCGTATCAGGCTCAAGGGCATGTGGTGGTCATGGTCGGCGACGGCGTGAACGACGCGCCCGCGCTGGCGCAGGCCGATGTGGGCATCGCGATTGGCGCGGCCGGCAGTGACATCGCCATCGAAGCCGCGCACGTGGCCCTGATGCGCGAGGATTGGCGGCTGGTGCCTGACCTCTTCCGCATCGCGCGCCGGACCCTGTCGGTGGTCAAGTCCAATCTGCTCTTCACGGCGGTCTACAACGTGGTCGGCATCACGCTCGCCGCGCTGGGTATCCTGCCGCCCGTGCTGGCCGCCGCCGCGCAGTCTCTGCCCGATCTGGGCATCCTGGCGAATTCCTCGCGGCTGTTGCGCCAGAAATAGGGAAACCTTCGTGCGCTGTGCCATCGCGGTATTCGCCAAGTCGCCGATGCGTGGGCAGGTCAAGACCCGCCTGTGCCCGCCGCTGACACCCGATCAAGCCACCGAGCTCTACCGCGCCTTTCTGGCTGATACGCTGACCATCATCGGCGGGGTCGCCGGAGTCGAGCCCGGTGCGCTCTTTACGCCTGCCGATGCCCACGGCGACTTCCGAGCCATGGCGCCGGAGCATTTCTTCCTCGTGCCGCAGGCCGAGGGCGGCTTCGGTGAGCGGCTAGCTGGCGGCTTCCGCGACCTGTTCGCGCTCGGCTATGAGTCGGTCGCCATCATGGATGCGGACTCGCCCACACTGCCCCGCGCGCATATCGCGGCGCTGTTCGGCTTGCTCAACCTGCCCGGTTGTGATGTAGCGCTCGGCCCGTGCGACGACGGCGGCTATTGGGCGATTGGCATGAAGCGGTTGCACGCGGAAGTGCTCGGCGACATCGCGTGGAGCACCGACGTGGTTACGCGGCAGACGTTGGCGCGCGCCCACGCGGCCAACCTGTCGGCGGCCTGCGCGCCGACATGGTACGACGTGGACAACGCCAACGCTCTGACCCGCCTGCGCGCCGAACTGCGCGACTCGCCCGCGCTCATGCCCTTGCATACGCTAAGGGCAATGGCCGCCTTGCCACCCATAGGAGAACAAATTGTACGCTGACCGCCCGATTATCGCCCCGGCCCTGCCCAAGTGCCTCTATATTGAGGTCACCAATCGCTGTAACTCCCTCTGCGAGACGTGCCCGCGAACCTTCATCACCCGCGAGCCGCTCTGCGACATCACGTGGGAGAACTTCACGCGCGTGGTGGACAGCAACCCGGTGATGGATCGCGCGGTACTGCACGGCATCGGCGAGCCCTTGATGCACAAAGACTTGATCCGCATGATCGAGTACCTGAAGGCGCGGGGCGTCTACGTCCTGTTCAACACCAACGCCGTTCTGCTCAACCGCCCCATGCAGGAGCGCCTGATCGCCTCGGGGCTCGACGAACTGCGCATCTCGCTCGACGGCGCAACGCCGGAGACGTACTTGAAGATTCGCGGCATCCCCGCGCTGGACAAAGTGTTGCAATTGAGCGCCGAGATGGTCGCGACCAAGCGCGAGTTGGGCGCGCCCAACCCGAAACTCTCCTTCTTCTTCACCGGCATGAAGGCCAATCTGCCGGAGCTGCCCGAGGTCATCCGCATCGCCGCGCGCATCGGGATGCCGGAAGTTTACCTACAGCGGCTGACCTTCTTTGACGACGGTATGGCCACCGCCGACCAGGCCCTCTTCACGGCCTACGGCGCGGATCAACGCGAGCAGGAGATTATCGCCGAGTGCGAGCGGCTGGCGAATGAACACGGCATCATCTTCAACGGCTCCGGCGCCACCACCGCGCGCAAGAGCCTTGAGCAGTCGCTCGACAAGCCCAAGCACCCGTGGCAGCGCTGTATGCGCCCGTGGACAGTGGGCTATGTGACCGCCAATGGCAACGCCCTGCCCTGCTGTATCGCGCCATTCACCGGCGCGCCGTACCGGGGCATGATCCTCGGCAACGCCTTCGGCGAAGGCGGGTTCGCGTCGGTGTACAACGGCCCGCAGTACCTGAAGTTCCGCGAGCAGTTTCTTGGCGACACGCCGCCCGCCTCATGCGCCGGCTGTGGCAGTCAGTGGAGTATCTGAAAGCGTTGGCGCGTTGGTGCGTTAGCG